>JAGVNP010000275.1 GCA_020053185.1 Deltaproteobacteria bacterium
GCTGACCTGATGGTCGGACTCTGCATCAGGATATCGTTTTCCCGATCTCCTCGGCGCGGAAATAGGCAGCGAGTGCCTCGATAAGCTCGTCAAGCTCTCCCTCGAGGATTGCCGGAAGTCTGTGTAGCGTTAAATTTATGCGGTGGTCCGAGACCCTGGTTTGAGGATAATTGTAGGTTCGTATCCTTTCACTCCGATCGCCGGTCCCTACCTGCGATCGTCTTTCTGATGCGATCTCCTTTTGCTGGTCATCTTTTAGCTTTTGGAGAAGCCTGGAGCGGAGCACTTTTAAAGCCTTTGCCTTGTTTTTGTGCTGTGATTTTTCGTCCTGACAGGAAACAACAAGGCCTGAGGGCAAATGGGTAATGCGGATTGCCGATTCAGTTTTGTTTACGTGTTGCCCACCAGGACCTGACGATCTAAATGTATCTATCTTTAAGTCCTTTGGGTCTATATCGAGGTCCACATCTTCAGCCTCAGGGAGCACGGCCACCGTTACCGTGGAGGTGTGTATCCTGCCTCCTGCCTCGGTTGCAGGAACTCTCTGAACCCTGTGCACGCCGCTTTCATATTTGAGCCTGGAAAATACGTCTTTGCCTTTGATCTCGGCGATCACTTCTTTGAGTCCGCCGATGCCGGTCTCGTTCATGCTCAGAATCTCTACTGCCCATCTATTGGATTCCGCATACCGCGAGTACATCCTGAAGAGCACAGAGGCGAACAAAGCTGCCTCTTCTCCGCCTGTTCCTGCTCTGATCTCGAGAATGATATTTCTCTGGTCATCAGGGTCTTTCGGTGTGAGCAGCTCTTCTAGCTTTTGCTTAAGATCATCCTTTTGATTTTTGAGCTTCCTGATCTCTTCTTCAACAAAGGCCCTCACGTCAGGGTCAGGATCATTGAGCATGGCCTCGTGCTCTTCAATCTCGCTAAGAAGTTTCTCGAATTTTTTATAAGGGATAACATACTCTTCGAGGGCAGAGTGTTCCTTGGCAACATCTTTATATTTGGAGGGATCTTTAAAAAGATCGGGTTGAGCTAAAAGCCCTGATAATTCCTGGTAGCGGGCCTCCAGCCCTTTCAATTTGTCCAGCATTTGTGTTGTAGGTTATTTCCCCTTTGACTTTGACGCTTTTGTTTCTTTATCCAGGTAGTTGCCGTACTTTTTGCGGAACAGATCAGATTTTCCTGCCTTTGAAGAGAATTTCTGCTGTCCAGTATAGAATGGATGGCATGCACTGCATACCTCTACCCTTATATCCTTTTTTGTAGAACGTGTCTTTATCACGTTTCCGCAGCCACATGTGATGGTTGCCTCACTATACTCTGGATGTATTTCCTTTTTCATTCCTTCTTCTCCTTACTTATTCATTGAGTCTAAAAAGTCGTCATTATTATCAGTCTTGCTGAGTTTGTCCAGTAAAAATTCAATACTGTCAATCGGATTGAGCGGGCTTAGCAGCTTTCTTAAGATCCATATACGATTCAGAATATCAGAGGGTATCAGCAACTCTTCTTTACGTGTACCGGATCTGCTTATATCAATGGCCGGGAATATCCTTTTCTCCATCATGTTGCGGTCAAGGTGGATCTCCAGGTTGCCTGTGCCCTTGAACTCTTCATAGATCACTTCATCCATACGTGAGCCTGTGTCAATGAGCGCGGTTGCGATAATTGTAATGCTCCCACCTTCTTCGATGTTTCTCGCAGCACCAAAAAAACGCTTTGGTTTTTGCAGGGCATTGGCATCAACACCGCCGGAGAGAAGTTTCCCAGATGGCGGACATACAGTGTTGTGTGCTCTGGCAAGCCTAGTGAGAGAATCCAGAAGAATAACTACATTCTTTTTATGCTCTACAAGGCGTTTTGCTCTTTCCTGAACCATCTTTGCCACCTGCACATGCCGTGTTGCTGGCTCATCAAAGGTCGAATAGATAACTTCTCCTCTGACCGAGCGTTTCATGTCAGTCACTTCTTCCGGTCTTTCATCGATGAGTAACACCATGAGAATTACGTCAGGGTGATTAGCAGTGATGCTATTGGCAATGCTCTGGAGCATCATGGTCTTTCCTGCCTTTGGCGGAGAAACTATGAGCGCCCTCTGTCCCATTCCTATAGGGGCAAGAAGGTCAAGTGCACGACCAGTTAAATTATCTGTTGTTGTCTCCAGGATGAATTTTTCCATTGGGTACAGTGGCGTGAGGTTGTCGAACTGTACTCTGTGTTTGGCAATCTCTGGTGCCTCAAAATTTATGGTCTCGAGTTTTAAAAGGGCAAAGTAGCGCTCGCTTTCCTTTGGCGGCCGTATCTGCCCTTCTACAGTGTCACCTTGTTTAAGATTGAATCTTCTGATCTGGGATGGAGATACGTATATATCATCTGGCCCTGGCAGATAATTATAGTCTACAGATCGCAAAAATCCAAAACCATCAGGCAGGATTTCAAGAACGCCTTTTCCTATTATGACGCCTTCCCGTTCTGTCTGTGCCTGTAGTATGGCGAAGGTCAGCTCCTGAAGCGTCATGGTTGCAGCGCCTTCGATGTTCAAGGTATTTGCTGTTTCTAACAAATCCTTAGGGCTTAATTTCTTAAGATCTTCTAAGTCCATGTTTTTCCTCTCGGTTTAAATATGAATGGAGTTTTTGAGAAAAGCATTGGTTCACTTTTGCTCTACTGACTTTAAATAGATGAATAATAGATGTGAAAATCAAAGTCAAGTAGCAAAATTGAGGGTTAGCCGTATATGGCACACGGGATTTTCTTGACAATGACACGGATGTTCCTATGAGATAACGATAAGATTTTCTTTAGGAAGACGAAATGGGCAAGGTAGAGCAGATCGTAAAAGGTATATATCTTATTGCAGGGCCGAATATCTCAAACCCTGAAGATGCAGCCGCATTTATTATAGATTTTGGGGATGAGCTTGTAATGATAGATTCAGGTGCTGGAGACAGCACTGAAGTGATTGAAAAAAACATACGCAGTGCAGGACTTGATCCAGCCAAGATATCGAGCCTTGTGCTAACACACTGCCATATTGACCACATTGGAGGCGCCCCGTATTTTCAAAAGAAGTTTGGCGCAAAAATAATAGTCCATGATCTGGACGCAGATGCGATTGAGGTTGGAGATCCTGTACGCACAGCAGCTACATGGTATGGCACGTTTTTCCCTCCAACCGAAGTGGATAAGCGTCTGAAATCAGATCATGAGATTCTTTCATTCGGAAAACAAGAGCTGCATTGCCTCCATACGCCTGGACACACACCTGGTTCGATCTGCATATATCTTGAGCGAGACAATAAAAAAGTGCTTTTTGGCCAGGATATACATGGCCCGTTTTCTGCAAGCTTTGGCTCAGATATCGAGCAGTGGAAAAAATCCATGAAAAAGCTTATTGCACTGGAAGCCGATATTTTGTGCGAAGGCCATTTCGGAATATTCAGATCAAAAGACAAAGTAAAAAAATATATACAGAGTTATCTCGACGAATATTCAAGATAGAAATTAGGAGGTAGCAATGGAAAAGAAAGTAACTCTTGGCCCGAGAACACTACTTTTTCCCATGCCAGCAGTGCTTGTTGGAGCAGTTGTGGATGGAAAGCCCAATTTTATGACTGCTGCATGGTGCGGCATTGCCTCGCATAAGCCGCCTGCCATATCGGTCGCTTTGCGCAAAGGCCGGTACACTCTTAAGGGTATTGAAAAAGAAAAGGCATTTTCCATAAATATTCCAAGCACTGATCTTGTGAAAAAAGTGGATTTTTGCGGAATGTATTCTGGAAAAGATCGCGATAAGTCAAAAGTCTTTGAGGTGTTCTACGGAAACACAGAAGCTCCACTTGTAGAAGAATGCCCGGTGAATCTTGAGTGCAAGCTTATTCATAGCCTGGACTTGGGCAGTCATGTTTTGATAATTGGCGAGATCATAGAGTCCTATGTGAGCGCTGATTGCATTAAAAATGGAAAAGTCGATATAAAAAAGATTGATCCGCTCGTGTACACCACAGATCTTCAGGTGTACCAGGGTCTGGGAGAGGTTATTGCAATGGCCTATCATGTGGGGAAGCAAGACTAATAGATTTGACATTAATGCCGAGCAATACTAATAGAAAGGCTAATCGTCGGGGGCGTAATGGGTTCGACGGAGGTATTTGAAGTTCAAGGAGCATGCCGAGGGCTGTCGCCTCGTAAAAAGGCAGAGACACTATAAGTGCCGACGATTACAATTACGCATTGGCTGCCTAAGTAGCAGCCACATCCTGCTTGGCCTCGCCTATCGGGCCATACCGGGGTGTCAAATTAAGATAGGCAAACCTGGCTGCCAGGCCTCTGGACAGTTTAGGTAATTTAGAGAGGCTGGGATATTGTAAGCCTGTCTGTGGGCTTCCAATGTCCGAGACAAAAAACACAGACTAAGCATGTAGGAGCCTTGTGCGGAAGACTTTCGGACGGGGGTTCGATTCCCCCCGCCTCCACCAAGATCAGAGGTATAGGCCTGATAGAAATCCTCGCGGAATACGACCTTCAGAGGTCGCCACCTCAATGGATCGCCTTAAAGGCGCTATTTTTGATGTCTAGATCTGGATGAGGATAAACAAGACAATCAAAAAAATCGCAATCGCAGTCTGATGCTCGGTGTTTTCAATCGCAGCAGCCATTGACCACGGATGTTTTGCGCCTTCAGGATATGGGGTGAGTTTTGGGAAAAAATAGTTTACCTGGCTTTTGTACTTGAGGAACTCCTCGCCAAACATTCTTTCCAGTCTGCCCCACTCCTTCTCTTTTTTTCGCGGGATATAAGAAAGGAAAAATATTATGCAGATGAGAACCCATATAAATACATTGCATGCCATTATGCACAGTCCGGTAGCTACAATAAAGCTTCCTAAATATAGGGGCGACTGCAAGTGTGCATATGGTCCGGAAGTTGTAAGCTCATTATTTTTATTGATTTGACCCGCTGCCCAGAAACGTAAAGCCTCTCCTGCGGCTACCACAAGAAAACCGAAGATGCTTGAGAGTACGGTGGGGTTTGCAAATATTACAAGAAGGGCAATCAATACATATAAAGGCAGTGTCCTGCTTGTGACTTTTTCAATTTTTTTCTGTAAATCCATGGCTAGACCTCGTCATATAAATTTTGATTTTTACTTATACGCTTCTCTTCTTAACGTCAAGCGTAACATTTCTTAAGAATAAAAAGAGCTTGATTAGGTAGTGAGTTTTAGTTTAACCAAAAGACATGCTGGCAATAGATGTCGGGAATACGAATATTACCCATGCGATATTTGAAGGGCAGACCCTTGTACACACATGGAGAATGCGAACCGAAGACTGTACGGGCGCTGATGCGTATTGGCATGCATGTGAAACCGATATTAAATCTATACCTGGCGAAGTAGCTGTCGCAAGCGTTCGGGACGATATCACAGCCATTATCAATAAAGCCTTTTTAAAAAATCGAGGCATAACTCCTGTGGTCATTACCAGGCATACAGATATGGGCATAAAGATCCTATATCACACGCCGGAGACATTAGGGATAGATCGGCTGATAAATACAGCAGCTGCTTACCATACCTATAAAACAGCTGCGATTGTTGTTGATATGGGAAGCGCAACCACAATCGATTATGTAACCGATAAAGGAGAATTTCTTGGCGGCATAATTGCCCCGGGTCTTTTAAGCTCATACAAAGGGCTTTTGCATCAAGCGCCTGCTTTGCCAGCTATAGAATTAAAGGCGCCTGAAGATGTTGTAGGAAGAACTACCGACTCCTGTATGCGTTCCGGTGTTCTGATCGGTCATGCATCAATGGTGAATGAGATGGTAAGGATTATGAGCTTGGAGCGAAAAAAATCGCCAAAAGTAATTGTCACAGGAGGCTTTTCTTCTTTTGTTGGAAAATGGCTGAACAGCGAATTTATTGTTGATAAAGATTTTACTATAAAAGGGATTTATACTATATATAATCGCATGAAAAAATAAAATCTCCAGCCATGATACAGTTGTTTTATCAGGCGTTTTAATATAAGGTAGCAGCCCAATGGAACTGAGATATACGACAAGAAAAGGGAAGATTGGTTTAATATTCTTTTTGCTGATATTTATCAGTGTCATGCCATGTCCGGCGTTTTCTGCTGAGTCTGCGGCACAGGCATTCCAGAATGCCCAGAAGAAATATCTTGATCTCTCGCGGGATGCGAAGATGAGAAAATCAAGGCCCAACTGGATAGATACAATAGAAGCCTTTGCATCGGTAGCAGAAAAATACCCTAATACTAAATTTGCCCAGAGAGCCTTATATATGAAAGGCAAGATTTATATAGAACTATACGGGTATTCCCAGAATAAAGCTGATGTTAATAAGGCAGTGGATATTTTTTCCGGTCTTGTTAAAAAATACCCGGATAGCAATCTTGCGGATGATGCGGTTTATAAGACAGCGAGAATCTACGATACGATTTTTAATGACAAAAAAAAGGCCTATGATCTTTACAGGCAGGTAATTACAAAATACCCCAAGGGCGATATGGTTCAGGGAGCCAGGGAAGGAGTAAACTCTATTCATATCGAGGAAGATGTGAAGGAGAAAAAGCCGAGCAAAACTCCTATCACCAAAGAAATGGTGCTTGTCAAAGAGATCAGGCAATGGGCAGATAAAGACTACACAAGGGTGGTTATTGATCTTGATGGAGATGTATCATTTGATACCATTATGCTTCCTTCCACTATTGATCCCGAGAAAGGTACACGATTAATTATTGATTTAAATAATGCAAAGCTGGTCCCGCAGTTTCCTGCCAAGATCGACGTGACAGATGGAAACCTTGTGAGTATCCGGACAGCGCAAAATCAGAAGGACAAGGTGCGCGTGGTTTTGGACCTTCCCAAAAAGACTGATTACAATGCGTTTCCTCTGGCGAACCCGTCACGTATTGTTATTGACCTGAACACGAAAGAAGAAACCAAAGATGTAGCGCAAACATCCACGTCTACAAGCTTCAAAAAGGTAAAAAAATGGTCAAAATCTAGCATGCCTGACGATCTTCCTTCTATCGCACGGCAGCTTTCTTTAAAGGTGTCACGGATCGTAATAGATCCCGGACATGGCGGCAAGGCCCCAGGGGCTATCGGACCTAATGGAGAGAAAGAAAAAGATGTGGTGCTGACCATCAGCAAGGGTCTGGCCGAGTCACTCAGAAAACAGGGGTTTGAGGTTTTTCTAACAAGAGAAGAAGATGTCTTTTTATCGCTTGAAGAACGGACCGCATTTGCCAACAGCAAAAAAGCAGATCTGTTTATTTCAATTCATGCAAACGCAAACAGGGATAAAGCAGCCGCCGGGATAGAAACATATTTCTTGAATCTCACCACAGATGAAAAGGCAATAGAAGTGGCGGCAAGAGAAAATGCAACAACATCAAAGTCCATTGGAGATCTTCAGTTGATCATAAACGACTTGATGCTCAATTCCAAGATCAATGAGTCGTCCACTTTTGCAAACTGCGTGCAGGGTTCAATTGTTAACGCATTGAATAACAAGGATCATTCCAGCAAAGATCTTGGGGTTAAACAAGCGCCGTTCTATGTGCTGCTCGGTGCAAGGATGCCATCAATCCTTGTAGAGACAGGCTTTATGACAAACCCTGACGAATGTGGGCTTCTCCATGACCAGGTATACCAGACCTCAATTATCGATGGTATATTGAAAGGTATTCAGGGTTATATCTCGCAGATTTCATATGCATATAATGGGGAGGGATCCTGAAAAATATACTCATTGTATTTATAATGATCTTTATCGCATCTCCTGCATTGGCTGAGTTTGGGCTAAGCAATATAGTAGAAAAAGAGATAGCGACCGTGCCTGCTGATCCGCAGAAATCGAATATTATTACCTGCGATAAGAAGATTTTTTATCCTTTTACAATACATCTGTCCACATGGGATTCCAACTTCCGCGCCACTGAAGAGATGAGCAAGCTTGGCTCAAGCATGGGGGCAGCATTTATTACAAAGATAGACGATAAGGAAAAAGGCGCACTGTACAGATTGGACTATGGGATTTTCTCTGAGGAAAAAGAGGCAACAGATAAGCTGGCCGAGATGCAGAAGGCCAAAATCGCATCTCCTGAAGCATTTGTAGGAACAACGCCATATACGATAGAAATGGGAGTGTTTACTCTGGAGCAGGATGCAGTTATCCAGAAGATCCGTCTTAAAGGGACAAATATTGTCTCTTATATAATAAAAGAGTCCAACGGGTGTTACAGGGTTCTTGTTGGTGCATACCCGGATAAAGAGAGCGCAAGAACAACGTTCTGGGAAATCAGATCAAAAGGCCAAGGCTCCAATATTGCCAAGAGATGAGACAAGGGCTCGCAGATTCCTTCCTTGAATATCTCGTAGCCGAACGAACCGCTCCTGAAAATACGCTTAAATCATATGCGTCAGATCTTAACGGATTTGCGCTCTGGGCTGAAAAAAAGGGTTTGGTGCTGGAAAAAATGGAGAATGAGAATTTAAGCGAATTCATCTCTTATTGCCGCAAACAAAAACTTAAATCAACGAGCATTAATCGAAAGATATCTGCTCTAAAGCAGTTTTATAAATTTCTCCTCAATGAAGAAATAATAGAAATAGACCCTATGAGAGATATCGTGCTTCCCAAAAAAGGGATTTATCTGCCCGAAGTTCTTTCTGAGGCAGAGGTTGAAAAATTACTCGATTCGCCAAAGACAAATACACTGATGGGCATACGCGACAAAGCCATGCTGGAGCTCATGTATGCAACAGGATTGAGGGTTTCTGAGCTGGTGAACCTGAAGATGAATAACCTGAACTTGGATGTGGGATATGTTCTAACCACAGGTAAAGGTGATAAGGAGCGGCTTATCCCTCTGGGGCAGGCAGCAGTGAACTGGGTTAAAAAATACATAAGCGAGGTGAGGCATAAGTATCTCAAAAAAAGCACCAATACGGTGTTTTGCTCAAGAAGAGGATCTGCCATGTCCCGGCAGAATTTTTGGTATATTATCAGGAGATATGCCATTTCCGCAGGCATTAAAACTATCTCTCCTCACACGCTCAGGCATTCATTTGCGACCCATCTGCTTACCGGCGGTGCAGACTTGCGTTCTGTGCAGATGATGCTGGGGCATGCCGATATCTCGACAACGCAGATCTACACCCATGTAACGCCAAAGAGATTAAAGGATATTCATAAAAACTATCATCCGAGGGGATAGAAAATGGATGTGATTATCACACACATTAATGCAGATTTTGATTCATTCGCATCCATGATTGCAGCAAAAAAATTATACCCTGATGCTGTTCTCGTATTCCCCGGTTCCCAGGAGAAAAACTTAAGGGATTATCTTGCCAGTCTGAAAACTTCCATTAAAGATAGCATTGTCAAGCTGAAGAGTCTTTCTCTTGAAGATATAAAAAGGCTCATTATTGTTGATACGAGACAGCTCGCGCGCATAGGGACATTCGCTTCACTTGTCACGAAAAAAAATGTGGAGGTGATCGTATATGATCACCATCCCGAATCAACGGATGATATCCAGGGGAAAAAAGAGAACTGTATTGAGTGTGGGGCAAACACCACCCTTATGGTCAAGATTCTTAAAGAAAAAGGTATTGCCATAAGTTCCGAAGAAGCCACAATCATGGCAATAGGCATATATGAAGACACAGGTTCACTGCTCTATCCTTCCACGCTTCCGGAAGATTGCGCAGCTCTTGGTGATCTTATCAAGTGGGGAGCAAATCTCTCCTTGGTGTCCAAAGCATTGTACCGGGAACTTACCCCTGAGCAGGTTGATATGCTGGATCAGATGATAAAGGATGCATACACTCTGGTAATAAACGGGATAAACATTCTCATTACAAAAGTAGTATCGAACGCATACGTACCTGATTTTGCCATGCTGGTTCATAAGCTTAAAAATATGCACAATGCTGAGGCAGTTTTTGCCCTGGGACTTATGAAAGACAGAGTATATCTGGTAGCCCGCAGCAGGGTGTATCAGGTAAATGTTGCGGATATAGTCTCTCATTTCGGCGGCGGCGGACATCCTACGGCAGCATCTGCTGCTTTCAAGGATCTCACTTTGGAGCAGGCAGAGGAATCTCTTCTAAAAATTTTGAACGAGGAAATAAAGCCGAGGATTACGGCCAGAGACATTATGACATTCCCTGTAAAAACCATTGATGTGAAAGCTACGATAAATCAGGCAAATTCGTTTCTCAATAGGTATAATATCAATGTCGTTCCTGTTACTGCCGGGGCCAAGCTGGTGGGATTGATCTCGCGGCAGATTACAACACGTGCCCAGGGGCATAATCTGGGGGAAGCGTGCGTAAAAGATTATATGCTCAAGGAGATCAAGTTGGTCACACCTGATGCGCCGGTATCTGAAATTAGGAGCCTTATTATTGACGGCCATCAGCGCCTGCTGCCTGTCATTGATGAGAAAAAACTTGCGGGTGTGATCACAAGGACAGATCTTATGGGGGTTATGCACAAGAAGATGTCCAGGATAGAAGGCCTCCCGTCTGTCCAGGAACACAGAAAACTTATCAGAAGCCAGATGGAGGAAAGGCTTCCTGGGGATATCTATGATCACCTTAAGAAAGCAGGAGAGATTGCGGTTTCCATGGGATTTAATGTCTACCTGGTGGGCGGTATTGTGAGGGATATGCTCTTGCGAATTGATAACCTTGATGTAGATCTGGTGGTTGAAGGCGACGGGATCAAATTTGCACGTGAATTCGCCAGGCAGCTAAAAGCAAAAGTTATCATTCATAGAGAATTTAAAACAGCAGTAATCACCACACAGAACAGATCA
>JAGVNP010000289.1 GCA_020053185.1 Deltaproteobacteria bacterium
CCAGTTCAACCGAAAACACACCTAAGCATGTTTATGATTACCCGGGCGAGTATGAAGTAACCTTGACTGTTACTGATGAAAATGGAGAGCAAACCAGCGATCACTGCTCTATAACTGTAGTCACACCAACGGATGATGCTGACGGAGATGGGATTATTGATGTTATCGATGGAAATACATCTCTCGATGACTTTAAAACTCCGCGCATGAGCAAGCAGTTCTTTGCCAAATCTTTTGATGACACAATGCTGGAATGCTATCTGCTGCTCCCAATGCTCAGGCCAAATGAAAAACTATCGCATCCAGTTGTCATGCTTGCAAATGGCTGGAACGGGGATGCTTCTTCCATGATGTCTCGCGCTCAAGCGTTCCAGGATGCAGGTTATGCATGTCTTATATGGTCCAGCCGTGGATGGGGGGCATCCGGTGATCTCATTCGTCTTGATTCATCGGAATACGAAGTAAAGGATACCATTACCCTTATCAACTGGCTTGCAAAACAAAACTTTGTTAAACCAGAAAAATTCTGCTCATCAAAGACCTTTGAAAACGACAAGCTGGTTGATTTTGATTTCAATAATGATGGCGACCAAGAGCCAGATGATATCCCAGGAGATGAGTCTCAAGATTTCGTAGTCGGCATGAGCGGCGGATCATATGGCGGAGCGATTCAGCTTCTTACTGCATCATATGATCACAGGATTGATGCAATAGCGCCTGAAGTATGCTGGCATAACTTAAGAGAATCTCTGGCGCCAAACGATTCTTTAAAGCTTTGCTGGACTGCTGGCTTTTACGGCACTGGCATGGCAAGAATCTCGGCAGGCACAGGTGTCGATCCCCTGCTCACTGAATGGTTCTTCTCAATTCTTCTCACCAACGAACCCTCTCCTGGTATGATCGAGGGGTTAAAACTGCGATCGCCATCAGAGAGAATCGATAAGATCACGGCAGCAACCTTTCTACAGCAGGGCGAACCAGATACCATCTTTGATCTGAACCAGGCAGTAAAAAGCTTTAAAGCACTCAAAGCAAACGAAGTGCCTGTCAAGATGTACTGGTTTGACGGAGGCCACAGCGGCGGAAGCAGGCAAAGATCCATATTAAATGAAAAAACTATTCAGTGGTTTGACTGCTATCTGGGAGAAGAGACAAATGAAAAGACTGAGCCTGAATCCGAGTATGACTTCGAGTATGATATAAAACAGAGGAACGGGAATTGGGCTATCAAATCCGGCACATGGTCAGATTATGAAGGTAATGGAAAATGTTACTATATGCTTGGCGGGCTATCTTCAGGAAAATTGAGCGCTGCAAATGCATATGGGGTTATTGAAAAGCCCGATGCAGTTGCAAGCAATCCCATTCTTCCTTCAAGCTATTCTGAAACACAGGCCCTGCAAACCTACGCTCAGCAATATGGTTTTGATAAAATACCATCCTTTGATACTATGCCGACATCTGTATCCTATACAACAGATGCATTTGCCACTGATACCGAGATAACAGGCATACCAAGGGTTGAACTTTATCTTTCTGCATTCAGCACTGACATCACGTTTTTCGTAAAACTATCTGATGTCTCGCCAGACGGCACTGAAGTGTCCATGCCGATCATGTCAATCCCCAATCCGACTGCAGGAACAAACCCTGTCTGGCCATATGATCAAATACCCAATCCTGTGGACTATATGCCCATTCCTACGGATGAGCTGCCTATTGCCGCTCCATTTTCTGAACAGGAAGAGCTTATCAATCATATGGTGACGCCATACCGTATCCCTCAAAAAGGCGATGGAAACGTGATACCTGCCTTTGATGAGACCATATACAGCAGCCCTGAATATAAGCAGGCAAACGATTCATTTAAAAAATTGATCATTGGAGCAATAGGCCTTGATGACTGGATAGCAGGCATACCGCAAATGGGCTTACCCAGGGCAGGAAACCTGATACAGCCGAAGAAATACTGCTTTGACTTGAGAGGATTGAGTTACCTAATCAAATCAGGCCACAAAGTAAAGCTCACAATCTCGACCTCTGATTTATGCTTCCTTAGCTCACGTGTCCCTGGAATAGGCCTGATCTGGCATGACAAAGACCACCCATCAAAACTTTTTCTTCCTGTCCATGCACAGGAAGAGCTTGAATGTAATGGGTCTTGCCTCTTATGCACCAGAAAATACAACGAGGTGGCATATCCGACTACGCACAATTCTTTTAATCATGCTGACAGCTTCTGGCTTGCTCCAAACCAGGGACACAGTATCCCCAGACAGCTAATGGATGAGGTTCGAGGATTTATGGTCGATGTCCATTATTATGACGGCCCTGATCCCTCTCTCAGCGGAAAACCTGTTGTATGCCATGAGTACTGGTTTATTGGCAATGAGCCACTAGAAAAGACCCTTTCATACTTTAAGGAGTTTTTAGATAGTGCGCCCAATGAGGTAGTTACGATCATCTTTGAAAGCTATATTACCCGGAACGATATGCAATCCGCTCTGGAAAAAAGCGGCCTTTTCGATTATTGCTATGCCCATAGCGCTCCAGGAGCCCCGTGGCCAACACTGGAAGAGCTGATTACATCAAATAAGCGTCTCGTCGTATTTACTGAAAATAAATCAGGTGAAGGCGGAACAAATGACGACTGGTATCACAATGTTTGGAAATTTGTAGGAGAGACAGATTACCATGTGGAATACAAAAAAGATTTCCCATGCGACCTGAACAGCAGCGAAAGAGGACTCTCGAGCATAGGAGCTAATGATTTATTTTTATTAAATCATTTTCTTACTGCTCCACTCGGCGCTAACTATCTGGCTGAGGATGTAAATTACAATCCGTTCCTCATGCAACGAGCCCTGGATTGTCAGGCAAAACAAAATCACATACCGAACTTCGTGGCAGTGGACTTCTATGACATAGGCAATCTCTTCGAAACCGTGGATATATTGAATGGAGTTAATTAACAATACGTATGATGATTAGATGGCTCATCTGATTAATGCTAGTCATTCTCCGGCTTGACCTAGGAATGACTAAAGAGGCATTATTCGTACACAAATGTAAGACCTGCTGCTGAAGCCTTTTTCGGGTCTATATTATCAGCATACATTCTCAAGGCAACTCTTCTATAATTAATACCGGCAGAAATACATTGGTAGTTGGTGTTATAACCCAAATCAAGACAGAGGTGATCTGTCGGCATATAGCCGATGTTCAGCCAGTATAAAGGTCTACCATCAATGAGGTTTACAGTGGTATTAAAGCAATACTGATTTTTTGTATAGGTCATGGATAAATCAGTCTTTGAAACGATGTCTTGGGTAAAATCTTCGTAGTTCTCTTTTCCGCTAATGGTTGGCCGAAATTCATCGCCAACTCTGGTTTCAGATGCTGCATGACCATGAGTAAATGCAGTTTCTTCCCAGTATATTTTGCCCAAGATGTCCCGGAACAATACTTCTGTCCGGATTGCTTCGCTTAAATGGTATTTCAATCCAATATCAAAACTGTATCCTGTGCCTACACCCGGATCTACCTCTCTATCATAGACATAGTTCTCATCATAGATATAGTCCATATCAAGCTGTGCTTCATACAATAGCGGATCGTCTGCTGTAGTTATGTCTCCTTTGATAAAACCTTGCTGTATGCGCTCACCCGACATACACCGGGCAGTAAGCCCTCCAGACAGTCCGTTTAAAATGCTGTCAAGGCTTATCCCCTTTGACAGCTCGATACCACCTGCAGAAAATCCTTTTGATTCCACATCAATATCAAAATGCTCGTTCACAGGAAGATTCTGTTCTTTATTTATCATCTGGAAAATCTCTATACTGTCTTTGTTTGCCTTTAAAAACAATTCTCCCCTGTAGAACCCTGCAAATCTCCACCCTGAATATATGGCAGCAATTTCTGTATTCCAGTAGGCATCACCATGATTGGTATTGTTGCGAATAGATGAACCATCCCACTCATCATTGAACATGCTGTAAAAACTCAAGGCATCATTTGCGCAAAAAATGTTTGCATCAATAGCTATGCCAGACTGTCTCTCTGAAAGGGTAGCTGGATTAAACCCTGAAATCGGGCTTTGCGCGTAAATCCCTGATGTCAAAAAAGAGGAAAAGGCGAGGATGGCAATCACCACCCCCACCGTATGTTTTCTAATCAGTATAATGACTCCCAAGAATCATCGCTGAATTGAATACATGGACCATAATCGTTGTTTATCACTGCCACTTGCCTGCCGCCTGATGTAGTAATGCCTCCGCTGACTGTATCATCTGCATCATTATATGTGATCTCAAGTACCATGTTGTTCTGGTTTGAGAACGTAGCAGATGCTATTTGGTCAGCCCTGTTGTAAATGCCATTGCCAGTCAGGAACACAACGGCATTGCCCTTTGCCTTCCTGTATTCGGCACCAAGGATCAGCTCATCATATCCGCTCCGCACCCCTCGCAGGAATATCGTAATGGGCAAAATTTCATCTTTCTTTTCTATTGTGCCTTCAAATGAGGCATCCCACTTAGCCCAATTAGAACTACTTTCTAATTCGGTGAAGTCAAAATCGTCAGCATTGACAAAATTACCAGCCAAAGTGCCTGCAAGCTTTACACCTGTTTTGTCCTTTGTAAATACCCACTCCTCTTCATCCTTATCATAATAAGAATAATATTCTTCAAAGATCCCTGAGCAACTAGCTCTGTTGGGCACAGGCCCGGCTGTAGAGTTCCATTTAGTATCTACATCCAGCGCAGTGCATTCTATCTGGGCAGTGGTTGTGGTTACTGTGCCCTTAAGATCTATGTTCGCTGGATAGATATCATCAGGATTAGTTGAATTTGATATCTGGGCAATGGTCAAAGAGAGTCCTGCTCCGCTCTGTCCAAAATCAAGCGAAATTCCTGCTGCGCTTTTCAGAGTGCCGGTAAAGGTCATTGTATCATAATAGGATGTTTCGCTAACTTCCCTAAAGGTTACCTTAGTAAGGTCAGCATCAACAGCAATTGCTCCGTCTGTTGTATTTTGTGCCATGCTTGCATCGAGTGTACCGTTTGTGACCATATCATCGTTATTTCTGGTAAGGGTTAATGTACCGGAATCTACAAGGGTTGACCCTTCTTTAATCGTGAATGTTACTGTTTCTTTTCCTGTACCACTGTCCAGTTCCCTGTTTATGGTTAAGGTATACCCTGTATCAGTATCTTGAAATGTTTTGCTCCCGCTATATGTTTCCCCTGAAAAATCCAGAATATTTTTGGTCATCGTCACATTATCCGATGCGCAGATCACCCATACAGCCCTGTCAAGAACCATGAGCCCAGGCACTATTTGGGTTTCCATCTCAGCACCCAGCGTTTCCATGGGCTTTCGTACAATATCGGTATTGGGAGTATCATCCTCTTTCCAGTTATACATGGTAAACACAGTAGCCCTGAGGTCATCCATAAGCAGATGTGCTTTTTCTACATCAGTTGCATCTGCATCAGCAGGGATTGCAGGATTCGCTGAATAAATCTCTATCAGATTGTCCAGCTTTGTCTCATCAAGCGAATCAACGCCTGATTTATTATTTCCCGACTTGAGAAAAGCCTCGAGTGCAGCTTTTAGGTCAGCCCCTGTTTGATTAAGCGTGGCGTCCTGGAGGTCTGTTGCGATTGCAGCCATTACACCAGCAACTGTATGATTATAATTGTCATCATAAGTATGAGAATTATTAGGATCTGGGGCTGCCATCTCAGATATCGCAGCCAGGATCAGGCCATAATTTACTTCATCTGCGCTTGCTGCAGCAGCTTTACTCGCATCAAGCACATCACACGGCGTTGCATTGATGATACTTACCCCCAATATTGTTGATAGAGTTGCGTTCGCATCTTTTATAGTGTCAGAGTTCAGACCACCTTTTAATTCTGCCAGTCGTACAGCGATAGCAGTAAGCGGGGTTGTTGCAGCAGACAGATCCCCTGCCACACCCGTAACAGCTGTTCTCAATGTGGCGTTATCTACTCGATTGCCTGTTGCTTCATCCGTATATTTTCCACCAGTAACTGTTATAAGTATATTGCCATTATATTCACCTATATCCACAGGACCAAAAGTCCCATCCGGTTTGGTTGTAGTTGTTGTTACTGTTTCTGCAAACTGCCCATCGAGGGCAGATATTTGTACTGTACCACCTGAAATCGGGCCTTTTGCAGCTATGCCGCTTACAGAAGATGGCACAGGCGGCTCTGGAAAATCATGATCCTGTTTCTTATGACATCCCGTAATCCCGAAAAGTAAGGCTACGCACAATGCCACAACAAAATAGGAAATCCGCTTAGAATTCTAGATCGGAAGAGCGTC
>JAGVNP010000044.1 GCA_020053185.1 Deltaproteobacteria bacterium
GGCATTGGAAGAAGCCGAAATCCCTATAGACTTTATTGCAGGAACCTCTTTTGGTTCCATAATAGGCGCGCTGTACAGCATACACAGAAATGCTGACACAGTAGAAAAAGAGATCAGAAAATATCTCGCCTCCCCAATCTTTAAAGAAGTACGGGAAGACATCGAGTGTATGGATGGAAACAACCACAACACGTTCTGGGGAAAAGTGCAGAACACCCTTAAAAAGGGTTATTTTTACACTGTGGCATTGTATCGAAAAGCAATTATCACCCCAGAATCATTTGTGGCAAACATCAAGACACTTGTAAATGACTATTCGTTCAAAGACATGTGCATCCCTTTCAAATGCATGAGCGTGGATCTCATATCCGGCAATCCGATCATCTTCAGCGATGGAGATCTTGTGAGAGCCCTGCAGGCAAGCTGTGCAACCCCTGGATTTTTTCCTCCCGTGGAGATGCATAAAATGCTCCTGGTCGATGGCGGGGTTGCCGAGATGATTCCTGTTGGCGTTGCCAAGACATTTAATCCGGATTATATCATCGGCTCTGATATCACCATAAATATCGAGACTATTTTCGATCCCCAGAAAGACCTCACCAACTGGCTTGACGTTGTATCCAGAAGTTATGCTGTCACAAGGGATTTCCTCAACATGTATGAGTCAAAAGAGATCGATTGCATAATAAAGCCGGACATCGGCGCATGCGCATGGTATGACTTTGAGCCTGTCGATAATTACATAAAAAAGGGCTATGATGCGGCAATCGATATGATACCCAAGATCAAAAAAGACATCTTCTGGTTTTAGACTTAAGGCAAAAATCTATATCCTTTTCCCCGCACGCTTATAATATGTTCAGGTTTTGTTGGGTCTTTCTCGAGATATCTCCGTATACGTGATATGAATGCATCCACTGTCCTGGTCTCAACATCAGGATCAAGCCCCCACACCTCTTTCAAAAGCTCAGACCTTGTCACGATACGATCCTGGTGCTGAGATAAATACTGCAGAACTGCTGCTTCATGGGGTGTAACCCTTTTCTGATCTCCGTCAGAACCTGTAATCTCAAGAGTATTAAAGTCGATAGAAACATCCCCAATTTTAAGCACATCCTCTGTTCTGTACCACTCATATCGGTTGAGCATTCTCTTAACCCTTAAAATAAACTCCTCCAGATAGAACGGCTTGGTAAGATAATCATCTGCACCTTCTTTAAGTCCGTTCACCCTGTTTTCAACATCAGCACATGCAGTAAGAATAATAACAGGCAGCTTGGGCTCATCTTTCCTTATATGTTTCAGCGCCTCGATCCCACCCATGCCTGGAAGCATGAGGTCGAGCACTACCAAATCTGCGCCTGTATCATTGAGCATAGAAAGACCTTCCTCAGCGCTTACTGCGTGCAGCACTGTATATCCTTCTGCCTCAAGATTGATTCTCAAACCAAGAGCCAATGCCTGGTCATCCTCTATGACAAGAACTCTCCATTTAACCATCCTTTTTCACCCCCGGCAAACGAATCACAAAAACAGCTCCGGTATCTTTGCTGAAATCCCGCATGCCGTCCACCCTGATCTTTCCGCCATGCGCATCGATGATCTGTTTGACCACATACAGACCCAACCCTGTGCCTGAACTCCAGAGAGAAACAGCTTCAGGCAATCGCTTGAACATTTTGAATATCTCGCCACGTTTGTCTTCAGGTATCCCGACACCAGAGTCTGCAAACTCAATTACTGTCCACTTGCCATTTCTGAAACCCTTTATTGATATACAGGGAGTATTTTTTGTGTATCGAATCGCGTTTTCCGCCAGGTTTCTAAACGCCATGTCCATTGCGTCCGAATCTATCTTCACGTATACATCATCTTCCACATCAACAGTGACCGTTGCCTGTTCCAGCAGCCCGTTATTCTTGTGAAGAAAATCCTCAACAAACTTTTTTAATGAAGTAGCGTTAAGATAATATGGAATTTTGCTATACCCGGGATTTGCACTTGCAAGAAATTTTTCCACCATGGATTGTAATCTGCGATTTTCGACCATCATCCCGTCAATGAGCTTTGTCATCATCTCCGGAGAAAGTTCCCTTTTCTTCAAAGTTTCAAGATAGAGCTGTATTGTGGCAAGAGGAGTCTTGAACTCATGTGTAATGGAAGACAGAATATGTCCCTGCGTCCTCGCAAGAGTGAGCTGACGCTGGTAAAGGATGAAAAGCACATAGATACCAATAAGGATGAGCAGGAGCAGTACAGCGCCCTCTACAATAATGACAATATCAAAAGGGCCTATACCCTGAATCAAAGACTGGTGACGCCTCACGAACCAGATTATCCATATTACAACTATTGCAACCCATGCTGCCTGAAGCAGAACAAAAGTAAGAACAGCAGGCCACTTTTTTATTTCTCGCATAGGCATATGAAGGTATTAACACCCACAGAAACAATTTTCCAGAGCCATTTGGGTGTCAATAAAATACATATTTTGATCTTATAGATTTTGTGTTAATCATTCACTTATGAATGACTCAATCCTTACCCTTGTTCTATTTTTATTCATATTTTTCATAATTCCTTCTGTACTCAAGATGCTTGGGCAGCACAGCCTTAAAGCAAAACAAGAAGCAAAAAGATTTGAAATCTTCCCCAAGGACAAGGATGAGTCTGTTATAGAAAACCATACAGATGAACACTTCCCCGAGCATCATGTAGAAGAAAAGCATATTCATGGAGAACCCTCAAGTAAGCCCATTGAACCAAAGATGTTCGGGTAATTGTCGTTGGTTGGTTGTCCTTTGTCCGTTGTTAGCGTAAGGTTTTTAGACTGAAGACTGAAGGCTGAATCGTAATTCGTAAATCGTGATTCGAAATTCGTAGTCTTTCCCTGAACCCTATACCTTAAACCTTGAACCTTAAACCCTAAGCCTTATCCCTTAATCTATCTTTTGAACTTCCATATTATTGACTTTCGACGGCCCCCACAAATTAAGAATCTTAAGAAGAACCAGGTATATGGCAAGAAGCGCAGTAAAGATCAGCACAGTAAACCCAACGCTCCAATTCCACCACAAAGGTGCATAGGTGAGAACCACGCCGCCAAATATGAGAGGAGCAACCATGATGTTGCACAAGCCTAATTCAAGGGCTGCCGGTGTCCGGAATTCCGGATCTGCGATTCTTAGCAGCAAAAGCCCGGTCGGCACTGTGCCTATAACTGTCCCATAGATCGCAACTGTTCTTTCAATGTTATATGACCAGATCCTGTTTCCAAGATACACCACAAAAACAGTGGTCAATATTGCGCTTAAAATCGCTATTGTCAGTATCGGAACAATATATTTCCACACAACGATTGTCTGCACTGCCATTACAGTTGATACGATCATGAAATCAACCGACCATCCCGTGATTCTCTGCTGTACGCCTGCATCAACCAGGTGCACAATTCCGATCTTCTTCATAAAACTATGCACACACACAGCAATCAAAATCCCGAATATGAAGAAAAATCCCCAAAGGCTTGCTTGTACATCAGGGGACACAAGTGTTCCTAAAAATTTAACAAGCCCGTAGGTGAGAAGATACACAAATCCTACAAGAGACATCTGGAATGCGAGAGTCTCTATGTTTCCGGAGTGCATTGTCAGCTCGCCGGCCATTTCCTTTTTCTGATCTTTAGGGATTATGCCTTTCAAAAGATCTTCGGGCAGATCTTTTGGTGCATGCACGGCAAGACCCTTACGGATACCCCAGTTCACGAGCGGTACCCCAATGAAGAGTGACATGAGAATACCTAATGTGGCAAATGAAAGGCCTATTGTTGCAGCATGCTCAAATCCAAATCCTTCCCACACCTTGCCAATGGACAATGCCTGGCCAGGACCTTCTTCAAGCGCTA
>JAGVNP010000052.1 GCA_020053185.1 Deltaproteobacteria bacterium
ACAGATGCCCAGCCAATACCGCCATGGCCCTTACTCAATATCACGCGATCTCTGTCCTCCCAGCTGGGATTCTTTGGATCGGCATTGAGATACTTGTAATAAAGGGCAACAAGGATATCAGTCTGGCTCAAAGAACCACCTACATGTCCTCCACCAGCAGAATACGTAATTTCTATGATCTGCTTCCGTACATCCAATGCCTTTTTATGTAACGTTTTTAACTCATCCTGTGTTAGTGGCATAAAACCCCCTTCCTTATTACTTACGAACAACCTTATTCTCTAAGGTATTGTCTTCATTTCCTATTACCGATTTCTTCAGCAACTTTATCAGTAGATTCATGGTAGTATCGATAATACGATCCGAGTCAGCGCACCCCCCCATAAATTCATCTTGCCGGATTTTCAAATATAATGAAATTTGGGAAAAAGTAAACATCATAAGGTGGTTGTCAAGAAAGAGCGCAGTGGCATCGACATCCAGATTGGTATCTATAATGCCTTCTTTCATGCCTTCACGGATAATGCTTTTAAAGAATTCACTACCTACCTGTTCAATGGGCTGCGCATAACGTGCTGCAAAATCATCCATGCCGCCTGACAAAAGATTCAGGTAAAGGTTCAGATAATAGGGCTTCTCCTCCACAAATTTCACCGGAACCTCAAAACAACGTCTAAGCTTGATGAATGGATCATGATCGGACTGTGCAATCTCATTAAATCTCATCTGCAATATCTGCAACCCATTATCAAGGGTCTCGGAAAAAAGCTCTTCTTTGCTCGCAAAGTATTTATACATCGTGCCAATTGATATGCCGGCTTTAGCAGCGATTACATTTATGTTTGCCTTATGAAAACCATGGCTCGCGAATTCTTTTGCAGCAGCATCAAAAATCACAGACTGCCTGTCTTTTGATATACGCTCAAATGTAACCTTTGGCATATGACCCTTTCGAGAAAGTGAGTGATTGCTCACTCTATAAAATCCCTGGTTTTGCGTCAAGGGTAATTTAGGATTTATTCAGCGCTTTTTTATTTCCAACACTGTTTTTTCCTGATATAAACTAATCTTATGATCTGGGTCATTCTATTCATACCATTAGGGTTATATGCGAGTCTCTGCGTTTTGTCCGGGGCAACTGCCATTACAATGGAACTGATCTTCATCGTTGTTGTTTTATTCACGTATGTGGAGATAAAGCAGGTACAAAAAGACAAAAACAGGACAAAAAACATATTATGGATCTTGATCCTGATGCTTGTCTTTTTATGTATTAATGTTGCGCTTAGGTTTTAGCCTGTTCTACCAGCCTATCAGATAAAATCGTATATCCTGGAAACCTTTATACCTTTAATAGAAAAGAGCACATCGTCCCCGGTTTCTATCCCGCGCACCTCTGCAACGCCTGACTCCTGGGCCTTAAATATCTTGGTGGTGCAAAAATCAAAGATAGGAATGTTCTTGGCAGAGAATGTCCATACAGTTCCGTCAGACCCTACAGTAGATATAATATACTCACCTTGCCAGATCCATTCTTTGAATCCCTGGAATTTTGCATTTCCCTCTCCCATAGGCATCTCCTTCTTTTTGTACTTATCGACTAAACAGAGGACTCTCTTTACTACAAACTTATGGAGTTCTGGCAAACTGGAAATACTAGAGTGCAGACTCTAGACTTTAGACTTTTTTCTGCTCTTTTACTGTGTCTTTATAGATCTTATAATCAAGGCTATCCACAAGGGCTATCCATGATGCTTCAATAATGTTTGCAGATACTCCTACCGTATTCCAGCGGTCTTTCTTGTCTCCTGATTCTATCAATACCCTGACAACCGAGCCAGTACCTGTGCTGGAAGAAAGTACCCTGACCTTATAATCCAGAAGCTCAACTTCCTTGATACGCGGATAAAACTTTTCCAGGGCTTTTCTCAATGCACTATCCAGCGCATTTACAGGACCATTTCCAAGCGCTGCAGTATGCTCAATCCTGTTATCCACCTCGATCATAATGGTGGCTTCAGATATAGGATCTAGCTCATCGCTGTGTTTATCTACTATTACTCTGAACCCCTTGAGCTTAAAGAAACGTGCGTGCATGCCCATGGCTTTCTTCATGAGAAGTTCCAGTGATGCATCTGCACCTTCAAACTGGAAGCCGCTGTCTTCAAGATCTTTTATGATGTTTACAATCTCCTGAGCCGAGGTCGACTCTTTTATGAGGTCTACGTTGAATTCACGCGCTTTATAAATGATATTGCTTTTACCTGATTGTTCTGAAACAAGAATTCTCCTCTTATTCCCCACTACCCCTGGATCTACATGCTCATAGGTCATAGGGTCTTTCATGACCGCACTCACATGTATGCCACCTTTATGCGCAAAGGCAGAATCTCCCACGTAAGGCTGGTGCCTGTTCGGAGGCAGATTTGCAACCTCATCCACAAATCTGGAAATCTCCAAGAGCATCTTCATGTTTTCTTCAGGAATCGTTTTGTATCCTGCCTTGAGGCTAAGATTCGGAATTATCGAGCAGAGATTTGCATTGCCACACCGCTCGCCAATGCCATTTATGGTGCCTTGCACATGATCAACTCCTGCTGACACTGCGCTGATGGTATTTGCCACTGCAAGATCTCCATCATTATGACAATGAATCCCCAAAGGCGCTTTAACTTCCTTGCGCACCGATTTCACAATGTCCGCAATCTGAGAAGGGATCATGCCGCCATTCGTATCGCACAATACAATCCTGTCAGCCCCATTTTTTATCGCTGCCTTTAGGGTTTTCACGGCATAGTCTTTATTTGCAATAAAACCATCGAAAAAATGTTCTGCATCATATGCCACATAAGGGAATCTGCCCTTCAAGTAACCAATCGTATCAGCAATAATCCTCAGATTTTCTTCTAAAGAACATTTGAGAGAGCTCTTTACATGGGTGTCCATTGATTTGCCAACTATGGTAACACCAAATGGACGGGCGTCGATCAATGCCTTGATGATCTTGTCCTGTTCCGGCTTCAGGCCAGGTTTGCAGGTGCTGCCAAAGGCAATGATCTTTGCGTGTATAAGAGCCAGATCTTTGATCGCCTTGAATAATTTATCGTCTTTGGGATTTGCGCCTGGCCAGCCAGCCTCAATATAGTCTATGCCGAGCTTGTCCAGCTTTAATGCAATCGCGTACTTGTCTTCGACAGAAAAAGAGATATCCTCTGACTGCGATCCGTCTCTTAAGGTAGTGTCGTAGAGTTCTACCTTACGCAACCGCGCCTCCTGGTTTGTCGAGCTTGAACTCATCATGGAGAACCCTCACTGCAAGCTCGAGATATTTCTTATCGATCGCACAGGACACTTTTATCTCAGAGGTAGAGATCATCTGGATATTGATGCCTTCTTTTCCCAAGGCAGCAAACATCCGTGCAGCAATACCTGCATGGGATCTCATGCCTGCACCCACAATGGAGATCTTTGCAATGTTGGTGTCACCGAGCACATCCTTTGCACCCAGTGATTTTCCAAGATTTTTCAAGAGCGCAATTGCCTTATCGAAATCCGTAACTCCAACAGTAAAACTCATATCTGCGTGCTTGCCGTCTATGGACACATTCTGAATGATCATGTCCACATTTATATTCGCATCTGAAAGTGAAGTAAATATTGTTGATGCAACCCCTGGCTTGTCAGGAACGCTCAAGATAGATATCTTTGCCTCGTTCTTGTCATATGCAATACCTGAGACTATTGGGCTTTCCATATTTGAGTCCTCCTTTGTTACCAATGTGCCTGGCCCTTCCTGAAAACTTGATTTCACAAGAACCTTCACATTATATTTTTTTGCAAACTCCACTGACCTTGTCTGCAAAACCTTTGCTCCGAGCGATGCCATCTCCAGCATCTCATCATACGAGACAACATCCAATCTTCTCGCATTGTGGCATATATTGGGGTCTGTAGTGTATACACCATCCACATCAGTATAGATCTCGCATACATCTGCATTGAGCGCAGCAGCAAGCGCAACTGCCGAAGTATCTGATCCGCCTCTTCCAAGCGTCGTGATATCCCCTTCATCTGTGACACCCTGGAATCCTGCAACCACTGCAATCTCTCCTGCATTCAGAACTTTCATGAGAGCATCCACATCTATGTCCATAATCCTGGCTTTGGTAAATGCCTTGTCTGTTTTGAGTCCTATCTGAAAACCCAAAAGAGAGCGAGCAGGAACGCCAATTTCTTTTATTGCCATTGCAAGCAGGGCACTACTCACCTGCTCGCCTGTAGCAACCAGCACATCCATTTCCCTGGGATCCGGAGAATTTACAAGACCCTTGGCAAGCTTGATAAGGCTGTCTGTCTGGCCTGACATTGCAGACACTACTACCGCGACCTTGTCGCCTTTTTTGTGCTGGCTAACAACTTTTTGCGCCACATTCTTGATCTTCTCTAAGCTACCAACCGATGTGCCGCCATATTTTTGAACCACAATACCCATCTTAATCCTCACATACTGTTTCGATCCAGGCCCTTTATTGCTATCTTCCTGGCTTCATCTTTCATATATTCAAATCTCACTTCTATTACAGGGACATCGAAAAACTCCCGTGCAATGTCACCCCACTCTACTATGACTACATGGGAAGTGTCCATGAAATCCTCCAGCCCGAGATCCCATATATCGTCAGGGTTTAGCCTATAAAGATCTACATGAACAATGTCAAGCTTCGCTTTATATATGTTCACCAGGGTAAAGCTAGGGCTTACCACTGGAGTAGTTTCATCGACAGAAAGGGCAGAGGCAATGCCCTTTGTGAACAGAGTTTTTCCTGCACCCAAATCCCCGCAAAGAAGGATCACTTCCCCGCCTTTCAGACATTTTCCAAGTCTCATGCCAAGGGCTACTGTGTCTTCCGGTTTTTTGCTGACGAATTTCACTAACCCTCCATAATGACTATGGCAACAGCATGTGTTTTTTCGTGAGAGATGCTTAAGTGAATAGCCTTCACACCCTTTTCTTTGGCAAGGATCTTTGCCCTGCCTTCAAACTGTATCACTGGGATATTGGATTTTTTCTTTACCTCGATGTCCTTAAACTCGATTCCTTTTTTGTTACCAAGGGCCTTTATTGCAGCCTCTTTTGCTGCAAATCTGGCAGCAAGGTAGAGAGAAGGATCTTTTCTCTTTAAACAGTATGCGGCTTCGCCTTGTGTAAAAATCTTTTTAAGAAACCGCGTGCCATGCCTGCCAAGGACTGATCTGATTCTTGATACATCTACGATGTCAATTCCTACGCCTATTA
>JAGVNP010000260.1 GCA_020053185.1 Deltaproteobacteria bacterium
ATCACATTTACCACATAACCCTTGGGGCTGTATTCACACAGGTATATGGCACATGCCAGCCCGAGAGGAAGAGAAAACAGTATTGCTCCTACTGTGAGATAAAACGTGCCCACAATCGCAGGAGCCACTCCTCCCTGCGTCATTGCCCTCCTCGGCACCTGGGTCAGGAACTCCCAAGAGATCGCGGAAAATCCACGAATTGTAACAAAGTATATGATTGATCCCATAAAGAGCAAAGAGATCAGTATACACAGAAAAATGAGGAAGAATCCCAGTCCTTGCTCAATATTTTTTTTCACATTTAACCTTGAACTTTGAGCTTTAAGCTTCATCATCTTCCGAGCCCCAGTTTCAGTCGAAATTTTCTGCTCACGATCTCTGCAGCAACATTAATGAGCAGGGTAATGAGAAATAAAATAAGGCCTATTGCAAAAAGTGCATGGAAATGAAGACTTCCCATGACTGCCTCTCCCATCTCTGCTGCAATTGTGGAGGTCATTGGCCGTACAGGATCAAAGATGGATTTGGAGATCGTTGCTGCTCCGCCTGCAACCATGAGCACGGTCATGGTCTCTCCTACTGCACGGCTCATGCCTAAAATAATAGCAGTGGAAATCCCAGATCCTGCAGCAGGTACTACGACCTTAATAAGAGTCTGCCATCGGTTGGCACCAAGAGCGAGCGACGCCTCTCTGAAACTCCTTGGCACAAAGCTTAATGCGTCTTCTGCAATACTGCATACCGTGGGTGTTGCCATAATGCCAAGCATCAGGCTCGCAGTAAATGCGCACAGCCCGGTAGGAATGCCCAGCAGTTGCTGCAGAAAAGGAGCAATGATCACCATGCCGAAAAACCCGTATACAATGGAAGGGATGGCTGCAAGGATCTCAATCATGGGTTTTAAAAATGCCCTTTGCTTCTCGCCCGCGATCTCATGGATATACAGAGCGCTCCCCACGCCAATGGGAATACATACGAGCATGGCGCCAATGGTAACGAGGACAGAGGCAAACACCAGAGGGAATATCCCGAATTCCGGAGGGTCATAGGTGGGATACCAGAACTGGCCAAAGAAAACCTTAAAGAAGCTGACCTGTGTAAACAGGGGGATTGCTTCCTTAAAGAGGGTGATCATTATGCCTATCAAAAAAGCAAGTGATGCAAATGCCAGAATGGTAAATATATACTTGTAGATCTGTTCTTTGATCTTCACCATCTGCTTTTTCATATTATCACCCCGATAATGCCAGACAGTTTACTTCGTGATTGCAACAAACCTTTCTTCTTTGACCAGCTTCTGTCCTTCTTTGCTCAGCACAAAGTCAATGAAAGCCTTTACTGCGCCGGTTGGATCACCATTTGTGTACATGAAGAGTGGCCTTGAGAGTGGGTATTTACCGGACAGCACTGTTGCTTCGCTGCATGCAATACCGTTTACAGTGACTGCCTTGACCTTTGGGATGAGATAGCCAAGTCCTGCATATCCGATTGTGCCAGGAGTCTGCGCTACAGTTTGAACCACTGTCTGATTAGATGCATTCGTGAGTGCATCAGGTCTGACTTTTGTCTTATCAAGCGCAAGTTGCTCAAATGCCTCGAATGTGCCGCTTGAACTGTCGCGGTTGACCACCACGATCTTCATATTTTTGCCGCCAAGCTCAGCCCAGTTGGAAATCTTGCCTGTATAGATTGCCTTGATCTGGTCTTTAGTTAATGCCTTGATCTGGTTTTTTGGATTTACGATCACTGCGATACCATCCATGGCAATTTTTGTCTCTCTTGGGTTCACGCCTTTTGCCTTTGCCTTTGCGATCTCCTCATCCTTCATCTTTCTTGATGAAGTTGCGATATCCGTTGTGCCATCGATCAGCGCAGCAACACCTACACCAGACCCTCCGCCCTGCACCGAGATATCAACGCTGGGGTTCCGCTCCATGAATACCTCTGCTGTTACCTGGGCAATGGGGAGTACCGTGGTAGAGCCTTTTAACGTGATTGTCTTTTTCGCATCTGCATACACCATGCTGCCAAGCAGAATGGCTATACAGAGAATACTGAAAGATATCTTGGTAAATAGAGTTGTCCTTTTCATCATCTTCCTCCTATAAATTTGGCCACACCCTACTTTTTCTGTGTTAAGTGAAAATAAAGATTGTGTTAATTTTTGGTTAAGAAAAAATGGCACAGAGGGACAATGAAACAACTGTAGATCTCTCTTTTAGGGGTTTGTTATAAATAGCAGAGATCGAAGCTTTTGATTAAAAAGCATATGTGGACTTTTGAATGGGGTTTTATAATCTTTCTACGGAGAAAAATTCACATCTAAAACGGCCAGATCAAGAAAACAGGTACCAGTCAGGTATAGCCCAGATGTTTTTTCGCACCTCTAGGATGTCTTTGCCTGGATAGACAATGAGCCCAAGACTGGGGGCTCTTTTGTGTTCATTCAAAAATATCTCCAGGCTTCTTGCATCAGCAGGACTAACCTTGTCATGAGATTTCACCTCAATGGGCAAGAGAATGTTCTCACCAGCAAGGAGAAAATCAATCTCAGCTCCTGCGGCAGTACGATAAAAGAATATATCCGGCTCTATTGATTGTATCTGCTTCCACTTGATTAGCTCAGAAAAAACCCAGCTTTCATAAAGCGCCCCTTGGGATATGGACAGATCACCCAGGATAGCCTTATTGAGGCCAGGATCAGGAAAAAATATCTTTGGGCTTTTTACAAATCGCTTGC
>JAGVNP010000261.1 GCA_020053185.1 Deltaproteobacteria bacterium
ATAACGGATATTATATATAGATGCCCTGAGTGCGGTAAATTAAACTGGGCAAATGAAAATTTCATCTGCACTGGCTGCAATGCCCAGATGAAGATTGTATCCCGCTCAGAGGTCTCCATTAACGGTAAAAAAAGCCCTATTTCCTATTGGTATGAAAAAATAAAGTCATTTACTGTGTCTAAGACGCCTGAAGGATATATTTTAAAAAGCAAATCAGTACAGCTTTCTGATGAAGTATTTGATGTGGCCTATAAGGGTTTTTCCGGCATTGATGCGACCCTTTACAAAAGGCGCGCAATCGACAAAGGGCAGATCATTCTGTATCCTGACAGGCTGGAATTTGAAGGTAGTTCTATCACCAGAACCATTCCATTTAAAACGATTGCCTCTTTTACCATTGAGTCAAACACTATTATCCTTGTTCCCAAAAACGAGATTGCCCTGTTCTTTGATTTTCTCGAAGAATCAGGTAAAACATGGGAAGATCTGATCAAACAGACCATTCAGGAATATTTTGCTTCTGAAAAGATCATGGAATTCCATCCCAGGATACGATTTTCCAGCGACCTCAACAAAAAAACCTCCAGGGCATCCGGACATAAAGTCTTAAGAGTTCTTACCCAACAATGGATCTCGAATGAGCAGCCGCTGTCCCGCACCGTAGTAAAACGGTTTGGAAAGTTTCTCGTAAAAACAATTATACCGCTCACGATAGAAGGGGAAGAAAATATCCCGGAAAACGGTGCTGCTATTATGATGCCAAACCACGAATCCTTTTTGGATGGAGTAACGCTGGGCGTGCTTTTCAAGAGAAACATCTGGTTTATGGCAAAAAATTCCGAGTTCAAACATTTCTATATGCGGCCGCTCATGAAATTGGCCGGCGCATTTCCTGTGAGAAGATACACGACAGATGTCCAGGCAATACGTAACGCAATAAGGATAGTAAGGAGTGGTCATATCCTCGGTGTATTCCCGGAAGGCGAGCGTACATGGGATGCAGAGCTTCTGCCGCTAAAGATAGGAACCATTCGCTTGGCCCTTGCTCTCGGTGTTCCAGTGATCCCGGTAGGCATCTCCGGGTCATATGAACTCCTTCCCAGATGGGCTTCAAAAATCCAGAGATCGCCTGTAACGGTAAGGATCGGAAAACCTATTCCTGTTTTGCAGATTCCTATTCCCAAACAGACGCAACATGATATAGAAGAAATCGCAAACATAATCAAAATAAAGATTAAAGAGTTGTTGGATAACTAATTTGAGCGATGTAAAGATCATTCCTCTGGGCGGAGTAAGAGAATTCGGCCTCAACAGCATGGTGATAGAAACCAGCCAAGGGGCTGTGCTCATTGATGCAGGTTTGATGTTTCCTAAACACAGTCTTGTGGGTATCGACCAGATCATCCCTGACTTCACCTATGTGATAGAAAATCAGGAGAAGTTTAAAGCTATTTTGTTGACCCATGCACATGAAGACCACATAGGCGCGATCCCTTATCTGCTCAAAGATGCCCCTATTCCTATATATGGTCATTCGTTCACCATAGAACTCATCAAACGCAAGCTTATGGAATTCGATCTGGAGGAATACACTGCGTTCAACCCTGTAACAGATGGGCAAAGGATTTCTCTGGCTGGGCTTGATATTGATTTTGTTGACGTTGAGCATTCTACGCTGGGATGCTTTGCACTATCCATTCACACACCTCAAGGGATCATCGTGCATTCTGGTGATTTTAAAAAGATGCCGGAACAATACAAAAATCTTTCTTCACCGGTAAAAGTATTCATGTGCGAGAGCACCAATGCTGGCGCAAACCCAAAATGTGTTGATGAGCAGGAAATGCTCGACACTATAGATAGTATAATACAGGAAACATCCGGTATGGTGGTTGTCTCCACATTTGCCAGCCATGTGTTGCGTATCAATTCCCTTGTGGAGCTGGCAGCAAAACACAACAGAAGGGCTGCAATCGTAGGCAAAAGCATGGCCCAGGCAGTGGACATCGCTGTCTCAATAGGTCATATCGACCTCAACCCAAAAGATCTTCTTGATCCGGATCTTATCCCTGCAACTGCCAAAGATAAAGTGCTTGTGATCTGCACAGGCACGCAAGGAGAGATCTATTCCACGCTCTCTTTGATTGCGCGTGGCTGGCACAAGATTAAGGTAGGACCAGATGACAGCGTGATCATATCTGCCAGGATGATCCCTGGAAACGAGATGGCGATCGGAAAATGCATTGATCAACTCTTTGAGTTTGGTGCAAAGGTCTTTTATTCGGAAAGTTCGGCAATCCATGCAACAGGCCATGCAACCGATACAGAGGTCAAAAGCGCTCTTCTGGCACTTATGCCGGAGATCGTAATGCCGATACACGGCGAATTCCGTTTTATGAAAGCTCTTGGAGATATGGTTTCTTCTTTGCCTGATTTTTCGCCCAAAGTAGTACTTACCAAGGTAGGCCAGATCTGGACTCTCAATGAAGAAGGAATTGAGCTCACCGGAGAGGTCCCCCACGGCAAATGCTTTGTAGACGGCGAGCTGACAGGAAACTTAAGCGATGTGGTACTAAGGGACAGAAAACATATTTCACAAGGAGGTCTGGTTGTTGCGTTTGTCGCGATTGACATCTCTTCATCCGAGATAGTCTCTGGGCCAGAGGTTATGTGCAAGGGAGTGGTGCCTGCATACATGGAGCAGGAACTCATGGACAGCGTCAGGCAAAAAGCCCGTGAGATTCTGGAGGCGTCAGTAACAAGTGATGCAGATATACAGTCTTTGCAGACCTATTTAAAAGATGAGCTTGGCCGCTACTTGAAATCCCGTCTCGGCAAAAAACCAATGGTAATCCCTATCATAATGGAGATCTAAGTTGAGCGACTATCTCACAGCGCTGTTTCTCGGTATTGTTCAGGGCCTTACGGAATTTTTACCTGTCTCAAGCTCAGCACATCTTGTGCTGTTACAGGGATTATTTAAAGGTAGATGGGTAGGTGATGTAGTCTTTGATGTATCCGTACATCTGGGAACCACGCTTGCAATCATCGTGTTTTTCTTTAAAGATATTGTTGCCATCTTTAAAGGCATCATTCCAAAAAGCTTTGATAAAAATCAAGGGTATCTCGTATCCTGCCTTATTATTACAACCCTAATCACCGGCATTATAGGGATCGCATTTAAAGACTATTTTGAAGCCATGTTCTCAAACAGCACACTTGTTGCCTGCACGCTGATCATCACAGGGTTCATCACCTTCTTTACTGACAAAATAAATATC
>JAGVNP010000302.1 GCA_020053185.1 Deltaproteobacteria bacterium
AATAAAGTTTGGAGTTTGACACTCAAGGCAAAACCTTTTATAAGCAAGGCCTATGTTTGGAATCGGAACACAAGAACTGGTTATTATCCTAGTCTTGGCCCTGATCATAATCGGGCCAAAGAACCTGCCTGATATCGCAAAGGCTCTCGGCAAGGCATTCGGGGAGTTTCAGCGGGCGACCCGCGATCTCAAACAGCATATTGATCTTTCTGCAGAGCCCCCAAATCAAAAGGATAAAAAAGAAGATGCTGCGGAAGATTCCAAAGATGAAACCAAAAACACATCAGGGGAATAAGCCTTGACTGATGAGAAAATGCCTTTGACTGATCACCTTGAAGAGCTCAGGAAACGTCTCATAAATTCCCTGATCGCCATAGCCATTGGCTTTGGCCTTTCCTATGGCTTTTCAAAGCAAATCTTTAATTTCCTGTTAAGTCCGGTTCTGAAAGTGATGCCTGAAAATTCGCATTTCATCTATACCTCGCTAACTGAGGCATTTGTAACATATATCAAGGTCTCGTTTTTTGCCGGTATTATCCTTGCATCGCCTGTAATCTTTTATCAGGCATGGAAGTTCGTAGTGCCTGCATTATATGATACTGAAAAAAAATATGTGTTTCCATTTGTGATTGCTGCCACTATGTTTTTCATAATGGGGGCTCTGTTTGCATTCTATGTGATATTCCCTGTGGGTTTTAAATTCTTCTTAAGCTACACCACGCAAGACATCTATGCCATGCCGTCATTGAAAGAATATCTCTCGTTCGTGACCAAGTTCCTCATTGCTGCCGGGCTATGTTTTGAGCTTCCGGTGATCATGTTCTTTCTTGCAAAACTGGGGATAGTGAATAAACGCAAGCTCAGTGCAAACAGAAAATATGCAGTACTTATCATTGCTATTGTTGCTGCCATACTCACGCCTTCTCCTGATGCCATGAGCATGATCATGCTTTCTATTCCTTTGTTTGCACTCTTTGAGCTGAGCGTATGGGTTGTCTATTTTGTGGATAAAGGGAAAAAGATAGTTGCTAGTGGTCCGTAGTCCGTTGCAAGTTCGCGAAAAACTGCCTACTTCCTACTCCTTACTGCCTACTTTCCTGATTTCTAATCTGGCCCTTCTGCCCCGATGTTCTGCGGATCGATGAGAAATTTGCCGATAATGGCGTGCAGACCCCCATCTTCAATCACGTTTACCACCCTCACCTTTTTGGTGATCTTATTTATCTTGAAGCAATAGTCACTCTGCCAATAGATGGTCTCGCCTTGATCTTCTCCGAGAAATATTGCTCCACCGATATAATCCATATACCCCCCGATTAATCCTCAAAAACAACATTCAAAACATGCAATCTTATGTATAAAATAATCCCAGGAACTCCTGTGTCAAGGTCATGTACCAATAATCCTTGTTCCCTTTTTTTAGGAGATGGTCAAAATTTATACAAAATTGTGCAGAAACATGTTGCATACCCCATACGAATAGAATTATAGATATTCCATTCAATTCACATCAAAAAGCGGGGTATCTATGAAAAATGAAATCGGGTTTGATAATGATCGCTACCTGAAAGAACAAAAGGCCGCAATCCTTGAAAGGGTAGAAAAATTCAACAACAAGCTCTACCTCGAATTCGGTGGAAAGCTCCTCTATGACTATCATGCCTCACGCGTACTTCCAGGATATGATCCCAATGTAAAGATGCGACTCCTGCAGGAGTTAAAAGACAAGGCAGATATCCTTCTCTGCATATATGCAGGCGATATAGAGAGAAAAAAGCTAAGGGCAGATTTTGGAATCACGTATGACGCCGATGCGCTGAAGCTGATTGATAATTTACGGGTCTGGGGCATCAATGTGCTCGGGGTGGTAATCACCCGCTTTGAGAACCAGCCTGCGGCCATACAGTTCAAAAACAAATTGGAAAGAAGAGGGATCACTGTATATACCCACCGCTACACCAAAGGATATCCTACGGACGTTGATCTTATTGTAAGCGATGAAGGTTACGGCGCAAACACCTATATTGAAACAAAGAAACCGCTTGTGATCGTAACAGGACCCGGACCCGGAAGCGGCAAGCTTGCAACCTGTCTCTCTCAGTTTTATCATGATTACAAGAAGGGCTTAAAATCCGGATATGCAAAGTTCGAGACCTTCCCTATCTGGAATATAGCACTTAAACACCCTGTGAATATCGCCTATGAAGCTGCAACCGCAGATATCAGAGATTTCAACCTAATTGATCCGTTCCACCTCGATGCATATGAAAAGGCTGCGGTAAACTACAATCGCGATGTTGAGGCATTTCCTCTCGTAAGGCGGATACTTGAAAAGATCACCGGGGGAGAATCTTTCTATAAATCCCCCACTGATATGGGGGTAAACAAGGCAGGCTTTGCAATTACCAATGATGCAGTGGTCAAGGAAGCAGCAAAACAGGAAGTGTTGAGGAGATATTTCCGCTATCAGTGTGAATATGTAATGGGTTTCACTGATAAAGAGACCGTGCAAAGAGTAGAGCTTGCCATCAGGGACTTTAACCTTAAGCCTGAAGACAGAGCTGTAGTAATGCCTGCAAGAGATTCTGCTGCAAAAGCACAGCAGACTGAAGGAAAGGGAAATGAAGGAATCTTTTGCGGGGCAGCAATAGAACTCAAAGACGGCAATATTATCACAGGCTGCAACTCTCCCATGATGCACGCTGCATCAAGTCTAATTCTCCATGCTATAAAACACCTTGCAGAGATCCCTGAAAAGATCGACCTGATTCCATCTCACATCACTGATTCTCTCAAGCATTTCAAGACAGAAATCCTTAATGAAAGCGCAGTAAGCCTGGATCTGGAAGAGACTCTTGTTGCCTTAAGCATCAGTGCTGCTACAAACCCTGCTGCAAAGCTGGCAATTGAAAAGTTAAAGGATTTGAAAGACTGTGAGGTTCATATGACCCATATACCAACGCCGGGTGATGATGCAGGACTAAGACGATTGGGAGTGAACCTTACCAGCGACCCGAACTTTTCTACCAATAATCTCTTTATTTCTTAGCTCGGCAAACCGACTATAAACGGAAGAGAATTAGATGGTATAGGTACGGACAACCCTGCGGCTCATGTTGCAGGTAACTTCGTAAGGTATGGTGCCCAGCCATGAGGCAACAGTATCTGCAGTGACAGTCTCTTTTCCGAACAGAATTATTTCCTGACCTATTGGATAGGTATCGTTGCCGAGATCAATAAGGCTCATATCCATGCAGACCCTTCCTACAACAGGATAGGTCTTGTTGTTTATAATCACTTTCGCGTTATTTGACAATCCCCTGTGATAGCCGTCTGCATACCCTGCAGGGATTGTGGCAATGTTGGTGTCTTTTTCCGGCCTGTAAGTAAGACCATATGATAGACAGGTTCCCTTTTTCACTCTTTTTACAAATATAATGCCTGTCTTAAAAGTCATGGCAGGGATTACCTTTATCTTCTTCTCTACATCATGAGACGGGTAAAGCCCATAGCATAAGATCCCTGGACGAACCATATCCATGTATGAAGAAGGCGTATTCAAAATTGCACCTGAATTTGCACAGTGCTTCAATCCAACCTTTATTCCGTTTTTCTCAGCTTCATCTATCATGCCATTAAACATCGATATCTGATGCTCAGTGAAAGTATCACCCTTACTGTCAGCAACAGGGAAATGGGTATACACACCTTCGATGCAGATCTCTTTTTTCTCTGAGACTTGTTTCAATATCTTTAAAGTCTCGATGGGAGCAAGGCCAAGTCTACCCATTCCGGTATCTGTCTTTATATGGACACCTATTTTCTTACCCCGTCTCTTAGCACCCGCAACAAGCGCATCAATCAAAAATTTATCCACAATAGTTGGTTTGAGATCATAGGTAAAAAGCGCATCGATATCTTCTTTTGATCTATCGATAATACTAAATATAAGAATAGGGAGTTTTACCCCTGCTTGCCTGAGTTCGACGCCTTCTTCAATACTTGTAACACCAAAGGCATAGGCAAGTCCTGTTTTTTCAACGAATTTGCCTACTTCGCGGGAGCCATGGCCGTAAGCGTCAGCCTTTATGGCCATCATGACTTTGGCGCCTGTAAGATTCCGAATTGCCTCTATATTATGGCGTATTGCAGCGAGGTCAATCTCTGCCCTGGTAGGTCGCATCTAATCTTTAGTCAGCCCTTTTGCGCAAGAAGGTAGGAACATTATATTCCTCGT
>JAGVNP010000125.1 GCA_020053185.1 Deltaproteobacteria bacterium
ATCTCGCTTGAGGGACTTACCACGTATTCTAAAAACCTTGCAAAACAAGCGGCCACAGAAGCAGCAACTGCGACCGATCCAATACGCAAGGCAGAGCTCGAAAATATCGCGGCCATCTGCTCTCGTGTTGTGGAATATCCGGCCCGCACTTTGGATGAAGCAGCTAATGCGATCTGGATCACCATGATAGGCGCCCACATCGAGAGCACAAACGCCGGGCTCTCCCTCGGCAGGCTTGACCAATGGCTTCAGCCGTATTTTGAGGCAGACATGTCAAAGATCTCAACAGAAAAAAAACGCGAAGAATACATTAAGCACGCAATCGAACTTGTGGGTTGCTTCTTCTTCCGCTGCACCGATCACCTCCCATGCATGCCTTACATTGCAACTATCTATTTTGGCGGCAGCTCTTCTGACCAGGCAATCACTCTTGGCGGCTTAACGCCTGACGGCAATGATGCAGTGAATGACATGACCTACATTTTTTTGAAGGTCACCGAGATGCTCTCGATCCGCGACCCTAATATGAATGCACGCTATCACCCTGGCAAGAACAGTGACACCTATTTAAAGCGCCTGTGCGAGGTGAACCTCATTACTGCAGCAACCCCGTCCATGCACAATGATGAAGTCATCATGGAATCGCTCAGGCAATTCAACTACGACGAGCGCGATCTGCGCAACTGGGCAGCAGTAGGCTGCGTGGAGCCCACAATCGCAGGCAAACATGCAGGCCATACCAATTTTCAGCTCATGAACATGGTGGCAGCTCTCGAGATGGCGCTCAACAATGGCGTACATCCCCTCATGCGCTGGAAGCTAGGCCCTGACACAGGAGAGGTTGAGGACTTCAAAACTTTTGAACAGTTCTATGACGCGTTTCTCACACAGTTCAAATTTTTAATCGATCAATCAATACAGCTGAACAACTGGTATGCAGAAGAGCATCAATATGTGCGGCCCACGCCATATCTCTCTGCAGTGATTGACGGCTGTATAGACAAAGGCCTGGACATCACAAAAGGCGGCGCAAAATACAACAGCTCCGGCACTGCAATTATAGGGCTTGCTGATGTGACTGACTCACTCATGGTGATCAAAAAGCTTGTGTTCGACGAGAAAAAAGTATCATTTGCCGATCTCAAGAAAGCAGTGGATACAGATTTTCAGAATGACCCTGCGCTGCACGCAATGGTCACGAAAAAGGTTCCATTCTTTGGCTCTGGCAGCGATGAAGCAGTGGCAATGGCAAACCGTCTTACAAAATTCGTTCATGACTACTACACGGTGATCCCGCATTATCGCGGCGGAAAATACACAGTGGGATTCTGGACAATGTCCCAGCACGTTGCCTTTGGCACGCTCACAGGAGCACTCCCCTCAGGCAGACACGCGGGAAAAGCATTCACCCCCGGCCTCACACCAGAGCCCAATGCATCGCGCAGTTTGCTCGACAACATCCGCGATGTTGCCAGGCTTGACCCGCACAACATCACCAATAACATGGCATTTAATGTAAAAGTAATTCCATCGCCCAATGATACACGTGAAAAAGCAGTGCAGGATATATTTTCCTATGTAAAAACTTATTTCTCGCTTGGCGGCATGCAAATGCAGATGAACGTGGTGACTTCAGCCACGCTCCGCGATGCAATGGCCCATCCGGAAAATTACCGCAACCTGATCGTACGTATCTCGGGCTACAATGCCTACTTCGTAACACTGCACCGGGACCTTCAGCTTGAACTTATCCAGCGTGCTGAGTACGGCGTTGAACATTAGATTGTGGAGAATGCATGAAAGCTTTGATGTTTAATTACAATATCCCAAGGATCGCGCTGAAAAAGCTGGGCCTTGGTGGTGATTTTTCACTGGTCAAGTACAGCGATGCGTGGCCGATCCCAAAGATCGTTTATCCGAATCAGGTGCTTATGAAAACACATCTTGGCGGCATCTGCGCAACAGACCTGCTTCAGATGTCAGTATCAGTATCGCTCTATGCAAGCATCATGGCATCTCCAGTCAACCCCATTCCAATGGGCCATGAGGCTATGGGGGTGATTGCGGAAGTGGGGTCAGATGTGAAGGACCTCAAGCCAGGTGATCGGGTTGTGTACAATCCTGTAACAAGATGCGCATTCTATGGATTTGATCCCTGTCCAAGCTGCCAGAGAGGAAACTATGAACACTGTTTCTGCCTGCTCGGCATTGGCGACGGCACAGAGCGCGAGCAAAAATATGGCGGCAGGCGCAAATTCGGCGGATTCGGTGGCGGCGGTTTCAGTGAATATCTGCTGGGGTTCGAAAAACAATTTCATAAAGTTCCTGACAATATAGCAGATGAAGTGGCCATACTTACTGAGCCTTTCACCATTGCCCTTCATGCAGTGACACGCCACATGCCCAAAGACACTGATACAGTTGTGGTTGTAGGTGCAGGCGTCATCGGGCTTCTGACCATAAAAGCAATAAGAGCACTTGGCTCAAAATGCCGCATCATCTCACTTGCACGCTACCCTGTGCAGGCAGACATGGCAGTAAAGCTCGGTGCAACTGAGGTGATATCAGAACGTGACCAGAATAAATTCTATGACCGTATTGCCAGTGCAACCGGCGGATCGCTGTTCAAACCACTGCTCACCAAGCGGGTGCTGTACGGCAACCAGGGGCCTGATGTCATCTATGACTGTGTTGCATCTGAATCATCAGTGGATGATGATCTGCGGCTTGTCAGGAGCAATGGCAAGGTTGTGCTTATTGGTCTTGGGTTTAATATTACCAAAAAAGTCGACTGGTCGCTTGCAATCTGGAAAGAGATCGAGGTGGTTGGCACGGTATTCTCAGGCAAAGAACCATATATTTCAGAAAAGATCGACGCATTTGATCTGGCATTAAAACTCATGGCACAAGACCCTGACGCTTTTTCCGGCCTGCTAACGCATACTTTTTCGATTCAAAATTACAAACAAGCATTTCAGTGCACAAAATCAAAGCAGGCAAACAACACAATCAAGGTGGGGCTGGATTTCAGGAAGAAATAAAAGTCTAACCGCGATTTATTGTTTCGTTTGTATTGACACAAAAATACCATTGACGGCTCTGGTTTCACAGTATATCCAACTGTAAGCATATGACCAAAATAAACTGGAAAAAGATAAAAATCATCAGCACTTCAATATTTATATCTCTCGTTCTGTTTCTCTTTGCATTTGAGGGGTACATCCTTACCGTAGGCTATAAAGAACGCACTGCACCCCTGCCAGACAATTACGGAAATTTTGAGCATGTGCGAGCCCTCCTTGCCGATGACAAGAAAACAGAAGAAATCTCCTTTGCAGTAGTGGGAGACACAAGGAGTTTTGGCACATTTGAAAAAATTTGCGGCCAGCTGGCAGATGAACCGCTTTCGCTTATGGTTATACTCGGCGATTTCGTCCAGAAGGGAACTTTTGGGGAGCACCAATTCTATAGGTGTGAGATCGGAGAGCCCCATCTTTTTTCTTTTCCCGTCTTCTATCTCGTGGGCAACCATGAGATCGGAAAGGGAGTTACTTTAAACGATTTCGAAAAAATCTATGGACCGTCTAATTTTTCATTTTCCTATCAGGGACATCTCTTCATATTACTCCGCACATGGCCCCCTGATTCTACAAAAGAAAGTCTGGAATTTTTAGAGCATGAACTTTCAACCAAGCGGAGAGTGCATGATAAAGTTTTTGTTTTTTCCCATATACCGCTGTACGCTTCGTCGGATTTTCCAGCACGTCCTTTGGAAAACGCAAAGATGTTTGTAGAACTCTTTGAAAAATACCATGTGGATTACGTATTTGCCGGGGATTATCACGGATACGCGAGGGTTAAGGTGAACAATGTCAATTATATTGTTACCGGTGGCGGTGGCGCAAGACTTAAGTACGCAAATAAATACGGAAATTTTCACCATGCAATAGTAATGAAAGTCCAGAGTGATGCCATATCAGAGCGTATACTCTCCGTAGAAGAACACAAGGATCTTGAGGATAAGATTGAACATCTTGCTATAGCCGAAGTTTCGCCATGGATCATGCAGCATAAATTAGCCTCAGTGTTATTTAATCTACTGGGATTTGCAGTTCTGGTTCTTGCGTTTTTCCTACTTAAAAAAGGCCTGAACGAATCTGCATAGATAAAAAAAGGGGTTGGGAGATCTATTGTGAGGAACTGGAATCGCTTTTTTTCTCAATGGCAGAAAGACTTAAAGCTCTGGCTTTTTTTCATGGGCTTCTTTTCTGTATTCAGGCTTATCTTCATCTCTATTTTCAGGGATCAAATTGGTGCAGGCAGCTCTTTCATTGATGTGATTGCTGCCATGTTAAATGGGATGCGCTTTGACAGCGTGATCTCTTCGTGCATTGTATTGCTCCCTTTTCTGTTAAGCATCGGATGCAGTTTTATTGACCTGGAATCCATTGCCAATAAGGTAAGAAATTTTATAGGCACAGTGTGTATAGGGCTTTCGACATTTATCTGCCTTGTAACGCTTACCTATTTCAAAGAATTCAATGATCAGTTCAATCAGTTCCTTTTTGAATTTATCTATGATGACCAGAAAGCAATAATATTTACCCTTCTCAAAGAATATCACCTTGTCCCTAAACTCATTGCCTTGGCTGCGCTCATCTATGTGCTGGTAAAGCTGATGCGCCGCATTATACAAAACCCGTTTTTTGACCATGGAACTCTAGACAAATATATTCCCGCAGTGCCGCATCGTGCAGTGGCTTTTTTTCTGATCCTGTTTCTTTTTGTAATAGGTGCCCGGGGCTCAGCCGGACGCATCCCTGTACGTGAGCGGAGTGCGGCGATCACAAAAGACGAGTTTCTCAATAAGACCGTGCTGAATCCATTTTCCGCATTGAGATATGCTACGCGTGAGCAGATCAATCTCTCCAAGGCGCAAGGTATCGAAGTATACCTTCCAGATAGAGATGTGGTTAAAGCAGCGCAGTATGTATTCGGAACAACTGAAAAATATGGTGATCTCGATAGATATATGGCCAGATATGCCAAAGGGCCCAAAAGTGTACCTCCACGACATATATTTTTCATTGTTGCAGAAAGCTATAGCGAATGGCCAATGTGGGACAAGTATAACTCCCTTGGACTTGCAGAAGGAGTGAAAGGACTTGCAGAAAACGGGATCTTTGTAGAAAACTTCCTTTCTTCTTCGTCAGGCACCATGACATCTCTTTCTGCCATTATCTCAGGACTCCCTGATGCAGGGGTTATTACCAATTACCGGCCCACTGCTGCCAAGCCGTATCCATCAAGTATGGCCCTGATATTTAAACAGCTGGGATACAAAACCAGATTCTTCTATGGCGGATATTTGAGCTGGCAGAAAGTAGGCGATTTCTGCAAGGCCCAAGGGTTTGAAGAGATCTACGGCGGCAGCTACATGGGGGGCTGGGCATCTTCAAACGAGTGGGGTTTGGCAGATGAGTATCTGTTCGATTTTGTGCTTTCCACAGTAAAAGATGACCAGCCCAGCTTTAATGTGATCCTTACCACCACCTTCCACC
>JAGVNP010000270.1 GCA_020053185.1 Deltaproteobacteria bacterium
TGCCGTTATTGCTATGCCCCGGCCTGTATGCGGACAACCGGGGAAAAATGGCACGCAATGGCTGAACCTAGAAAGGATATTTTAAGACTCCTCGAAAAAGATACCCAGCGTTTAAAGGGTGATACCCGCTCCATACTGTTTTGTTTTCTGAGTGATCCTTACCAACCGCTTGAACGAACCAAACGACTTACAAGACAAGCTCTTGAAATTGTATCAAAACATCGGCTTAACAGCCAGGTGCTGACCAAAGGGAGCCCGGACCTCATCCATGAAGACATGGATCTTATGAAAGCTGCCCGCACGCAACTGGGAGTCACGCTCTGTTTTTCTGATGACGATACACGCAAGTATTGGGAACCAGGTGCTTCGACTGTGGATGATCGGCTGGCAATTTTGAAAGCCGCTCACAAAGCTGGTATTTTTACATGGGTCAGCCTCGAACCGGTTATTGATCCAGTCCAAGCGCTTGATGTGATTCGAAAGGCTCACAAGTATGTTAGATTTTGGAAAGTTGGTAAGCTGAACCACATGAAGACTGTAGAACAGGGTGTTGATTGGGGCAAATTCCTCTGCGATTTGGAAAAGCTTTTAACGAAACTAAGTGCTAAAGACTATATCAAGAACGACCTGCGGTCTTTTGCCATGAAGCAATGAAGGTAATTATCCGTATTTCATAATATTGGAAATACTATTCTTTGAAACACGAGGCGAGAGATGAACAAAATTCAGCTTTTCACGTCGGAAATGGATACCAGGAGGCGCACGATGGAAGTCCATGCCTTCGGTATCGATCTGGGTACTACCAATTCCAGCGTCGCTGAGGCAATCTGGATGGCAGGACAGAAGCCGGTCTGTCGGGTTCTGGAAATCGATCAACCGCTATGGCCGGCAGGGACCATGACAAGTCCTTTGGTGCCTTCGGTGGTTGCTGTTCTGGACAGCGGGGTACCAATGGTCGGCGAAGGAGCTAAAAGGCTTCGTACCAGACCCCAGGAGGCTAACCTCTTTCCTGAAAGAGATCTGTTTTATGAGACGAAAAATGATATCGGATTGCGGAAGACTTATCATCGCGCTGCCGAATCTTTCAATCACGCCTCAAAGATTGCCGGACATATACTCCGTTTCCTGAAGGATGCAGCACCTCAAAAAGAACAAGCACCTGCTCATTTCTGCGTAACGGTGCCCGCTTCCTTCCAACTCAATCAGCGCAGGGACACGCTGCTTGCCTGTGGTTATGCTGGTATCGATCTTCAGGATGATGATCTCCTTGATGAACCAACGGCGGCTCTCATTGATTACATCATGAGCGAGAGCGCTGACCGTGTAGTTGAAGCGGGCAAAACGAACCAATGCGTCGTATTTGATTTCGGCGGAGGCACCTGCGATGTATCCGTTATGGAAATAACGGCCGATAAGAAAACGAAGCAGGTCCTTATGAGCCAGATCGCCGTTTCCCGTTACCATCGCCTTGGCGGTGGAGACCTGGACGCAGCAATCGTCCATGAGCATCTGATCCCTGAACTGCTGAAGGAAAATGACTTGGGACCGCTTGATCTTACCTGGGCTGAAAAGAAACGAGGGCTTGAGCCCCAGCTCCTGGGAACGGCGGAAGCCCTGAAGGAGTCCCTTTGCCGGGAGATCGACCGGCTTAAGAAATTCGGCAAGTATGGGGCGGCAGACAAAGAGAATGTTGTGGCAAGGCAGCCTGGAATAACTCTTTATCTGGGAAAACGGTCATTTCATATGGCCCGCCCTACCTTGACAGCATCACAATGGGAGACCCTCCTGAAACCTTTTCTTGACAGGGATCTCCTGTATGCAAGTCAGACGGAATACCGTCTGATACAATCCATCCTTTCCCCCCTTCAGGATGCCCTTGATCGGGCCGGCCGGAAGCCGGAAGAGATTGATTTCTGTCTCATGGTCGGTGGCAGCTCTCTGATTCCTCTGGTGCGTGAGGCAGTTGAAGTGTACTTTAAGAAAAGCTCCGTCGGTTTCTTCCATGATCCCATTGCCATTCAGCTCTCGGTTGCCCGCGGTGCAGCCTGGAACTGCCTTTACAAGGCCATTACCGGGCATAACCTTATCCGTCCGATTCTTCATGACGCCTTGGCGCTGGTCATAACGGGAGAAAGCTTATATCCGCTTATTCCGGCACAGACAGTCCTTCCATATCCAGCCGATGATGTTTGGGCAAGAGTAGAACTGGTTGTTCCTCATCAGAAGGATCTCTTCACTGACAGATTGCTCTTTAAAGTAGTGAGTGCCAAGGATAGACAAATAATAATTCACGAAATCTGGAATATTCCCGAACATGTTACGGCCGGAACCGAGATTGTAATGGAATACAGGATAACGGCCGGGAAACAGTTTCAGTGCCGGGCATTTTTGAAGGATGATCCGGCTGTTGTTTTTGAACATGACGTGGAAAACCCGCTTGTAAATGTCGTTAACCCCGGAAGCACTCGCCTTTTGATCGAAGAGAAGGAAGAAGAATTGAAAAGAAAAGGTGGCGGTTCTGCTGATGACCGGGATGATTTTCTCCAGCTTGCCCGGTGGTATGCCGAATTGAATCAGAAGGAAAGAGCGTTGGATTGGTTAAGAGCAGCCCTGAACAAGCTGGGACGGCCTGATGCCGAGGCGCTGAACCTTCAAGCCATCTATTATGGAGATCTTGGAGACCACGAACGTGAGGAAAAACTCTATCGCGAGGCGGATCGTGCTACAACCTCCTGGGACGGACCTATGTTCAATCTGGCTCTGAGCTATTACCGTAGAGCCATGTACCGGGAGGCGACCGACGCAATTGATGCAGCGATCAGGAAAGGCGGGCAGAAAGGTCAAAGTCTGACACTTAAGGCAATGTATCTGGAGAAGAGCGATCCAGAAAAAGATTCCAAACCCCTCTATGTCAAAGCCATAAATGCCTTTGGAAGTCCATCCAGCTTATCCGATTGGGAACTCGGCTGGTATATGACGGCAGCGCGTGGAGCCGGTGACAAAAAAGCCGTAGAAAAGGCAGATAATGAAAAAAGAGAGAGAGGCGGTAAGACGTATATTGATCTTGAGGCACCCCTGCCGGGAATCAAAGGCGAACTGATAGCGAGAGGGTAATATATGGGAACATGGCTGCTGCCGTTGGGGGACCTGACACCGGATCAGATTCGGGCTGTCGAAATAAAGCCGGATCAAAACCGTGCTGTTTTCGGTGTAGCCGGATCGGGAAAAACTCAGGTTTTGATCCACAGGGCAGACTATCTGGCTAGGACATATAATACTTCTCCCGAGAAATACCGGGTTTTCGTTTTCACAAATGTCATAAAGCATTATATAAAATCGGGTGTCCAGTTCCTTGGACTTCCTGATGAGACGGTCAGCACCTTCGATCACTGGTGCAGCACCTTATATCAGAAGGAAATTTCAAGAAGCCTTCCGTGGATAGGCAGAACAATCAATTACGAAAAGATTCGTCTTTCCGTTCTGGCTCTCTTGAAAGCGCATCCTGCTCTTCAAAAGACCTTGGATTTTGTACTCGTAGACGAAGGACAGGATCTTAGTCCGGAGTCCTTTGAGATCATTTCTTTGGCGGCACAGCATGTAACGGTCTTCGCCGACCGTATGCAGCAGATATTTGATGACGGCGCCGGAGAGGAACAGATACTGAAAAAGATTGGGATCAGAAAGGAAAACGCCACGCTTTTGGGGGCTTACCGTAACTCACCCTATGTAGCGCAACTGGCAGCATATTTTATTACAGATGCAGTTCGACGAAAGCAGTATCTGTCTCAAATCGGCGTGCAGCAAAAAATTAAGGAAAGGCCACTCTGCTTCATTGCCCGTAATCATGATGAGGAAATGGACCACATGGCAGAGATTATCCGCCAGCGCCAGCTAATGAACGAACGTATAGGCATTATCGTGCCGAAAAACAATCAAGTTCACGGTTTTGCCACCGCCATGCAGATGCGGGGGATTGAGATCGAAAAAGCGGTTCCACCTCAGAGGCCCGGGATGCCTATGGATTACGATTTTGATAATGTTCTGCCCAAGATTGCGACGTACCACAGCGCCAAGGGTCTAACTTTTGACAGTGTTTTGCTGCCAAAAATCACGAAGAGTTCTTTTTTTAATATTACGGACAGCGAATTGAGGCAACGCATGCTGTTCGTCGGCATTGCCAGGGCGACTCAGTGGGTTTATCTCAGCACAACAAAGGGGGCGGAACTTAACGAATTCTCTCTACTTAAAGATGCGGCTGCCGACAAACATCTGACCATTCAGGATGGAAATATAGTAGCGAAGAAACCCGTGCGGGTTCAGCAGGATGGCGATTTTGACGCTCCATTCTGAGACTTCGATGGTTTATTCGTGACAGATGCATCACATGCATGGATTATATGCAGGTAGCTGATTTTGTCATATACAATTCCCCTAATTAGAGCCATAAATTTATAATGGAGTTGAAATGCCTCAAGACCGAGAATCAGGACGTGAAGCAAATCAGTTTGGACATCGAATAGCAAAGGTTGTTGCGGATAAATTGGGACTTGAATTTATCGGCCATCCAACAAGTAATCAATGCAAGGGGCCGAAGGGGATAGGCGTTATTAAATCCGCCAGAACAAGCACCTATATCGGCATATTGAAGTCGATGTTGCCGGAATTAGATGTTGTCTATGCTGTCATAAAGTTTGATGCAAATACTTATCAAGTTTTTGAAATATCCAGAGAAGAGTTTGAGAAATTCATGTTCGAACCGACAGCCGAAAAGAACAAACACATGTGGTTCATGAAAGTGCGGGATATCAAATCATTTAAACCAATTCTGAAGATGGTTGAGTGACATAACGCTGAGCCGTGGAGGGAATAACTCTCAAAAGTTGTCTACAACTTTTAAAAATAGATATACTGTAAGAGATTAGAAATATGGATAAAAACAATTTTAAGAGTTTATCAGAAAACTTGTCTGGTGTCATTGACCGTCTTGTAGATGTTAGGGGGTATGGTTGTGAAGACCTGTTTACGGTCGAAGATGGGCTTCAATTGAAGATTGATCTCCTAGATAGAACCATCGAAATTCTCCGAATAGAAAGAAGGCATCTCGACAACAATCTCTCTATGGAAGAATTCGTTCAGGGCAAAATTGAATTAAGCGAAAGCAGGATCAAATTCACTGCACCAGAAAAACGAAAGATCATGGGCAGCGGCACAAAACCAATCGCATTACAGCCCAAGCTTTTGCGCTACCTACTTTATCGTCATAACAATCGCTATGGTAGTGTTTATGATATTATCAATAATTTCATTAGGATGATTTGGGACCATCTTGAATTACTGGATTTTAAAAAGACACGTACGGGCGTGCTTCGCTGTTTTACAAACACACGTTTTGCTGCCCTTACTTTGCGAGATTATGGTTTGCTCCGTTTTACTAAAAAGGAAGCTTATAAAACATGGGTTCTCTCACTTCCTGGCATTCTTGTAGCCTCGAAAGTCATGGAGGGAAAAAACTGGGAGATACCGCCTGTTATCCAAGGGGAATACCACATTGACCTTCACCCCGATATTCGTAAAGCTTTTACAGAACTCCAGACTTACAATAAATTTGTTCAACGAATGACAACTGTATGTGACCCTAACACAAACATTTTTAAAGTTTACCAAGAGGGATCAAAACGGTCTTATTCTCTAATGGCCGATTATTGGCAAATTCTCCAAGATTCTTCAATATCCGCAATTGATCGGAAGAAAAAAAGCACAGCCAAATTAAAACAAATAGAACAAGATCCAGAAATCAAAGCTTTTTTTAATGAATTATCCTTATGCCTGAAAGTAGGGGATTTGCTCAATACCAAGTAAAACTCATAACAGGAGACAGCTTCATGGAGGCAATACTTTTTAAACATATTGGATATTCTTTATCAAAACTTATTGAAGATGTTGATATAGGCGAAATCGGCTTGCCGGATATTCATCGACCGCAAACACTCGATAGGAGTATAACCAATGAAAAAGCCACCTCAAGAACTGATTGATGCATTCTTTAATTGGTACAACAGCGATCCCCACTCCACGAACGAGGACTACTATCACGAGACGATTACCCGGGATCATCTGTCTGGGCTATCCAAATCAGATTTCATCGACTTCTTTTACCAGTTCGCTCACAAAGGTGGGAAAGTGCAAAGCGGCGGTAACCGGACAAGCGGTCAGTTCCGGCAGACGATTGAGACTCATTACGATCAATTCCGTCAGTTCGTTCTAAATCCATTCGACTCGGATTTCGATGTGGCAAAATGGCTCGCCGGTATGAAAGCTTTCAAATATTTCGGCATAGGCCTGGCAACCATCTATCTGAACCGGACAGACAAAGAGCGTTTCCCCATCCTCAACGACAAGACTGCCGATTCACTGGCACTGCTCGAAGTCTCTCTTCCATCGAATAAGGTGGAACGTTACCAGATCGTCGAGGAAGCTCAAAAACAACTCATCAATTGGTTCCCTCAGTTCGGAAATTTCTACCGTGCCGATGCGCTGAACCAGTTCCTCATTGGAGAAAAGGGGGGGCAGCCGTGGAAGAAAATGCTGGAGAATGGTGGAGCCAAAACTCATGATTTGCGTTACTGGATTTTCCAAGGAAATCCGAAAAACTATGATGTGATCGGCGCTTTACGGGACGAGGTATTGAAGACTTGGTCGGTTAATCAACACAGGAAAGAAATCAAAACTGGTGACAGAGTCATCATTTGGATAACGGGGGAGAAAAGCGGTTGCTATGGACTTGCAACAGTAATGTCTGAAGTGCAGGTCTCTGAGGAAGATGCCAAGGAGGCTTCTTACTGGATAAAACCGACTGAAAAGGATTCTTCAGAAGGTGTAATAATCCGCATAGATATGAATTTGTGGAACGCCCCTGTTCTTAAAGCTGAGATTGATAATCTGCCAGGGTTTTCAGATTTCCCGGCTGGTAGGCAAGGGACAAACCTGAAAATCACTGAAGCTCATTTCAAAGGCATTCAGGATCTTGTTTTAGGGAGAACACAAATGCGCTATTGGGTTTACGCCCCAGGACCGAACGCCAAGTTTTGGGATGAGTGTTGGCAAAAGAGTATAATTGTGTACGGAGCAGATAAACTGCAAGATCTGCAGACGTATGAAAGCAAAGATGCCATTGAAAAGGCACTCAAAGAAGCATTGGGACTGAAAAGAAGACCAACGAACGATGCTCGTGCTGCATGGGAATTCTCTCGCATTGTTAAACCGGGCGATGTCATCATCGCCAAGAGAGGCAGAAAGCAGTATATAGGATATGGCATCGTAACTGGACCTTATGCTTATGATACCAGCCGGGTCACATACCGCAACGTGAGAACCATGAGATGGATCAAGAAAGGGGAATGGAACGAGACCAAGGGGCCTATCGTTCTGAAAA
>JAGVNP010000134.1 GCA_020053185.1 Deltaproteobacteria bacterium
CTCTAGAATATAATGATCTGTTCAGCCGTAACTTAGGCATCTTTACTGCAGATGAGCAGGAAAAGATCAAAAATACAAAAGTCCTGATCATAGGCTGCGGCGGCATCGGCGGCACGGTCGCAATTATACTTGCCAGAAGCGGAGTGACCGATTTCACCCTTGTTGATTTCGACAACTTCGACATCACCAACATGAACAGGCAGGTCTGCTGCTTTACCGATACACTGGGACAGAAAAAGACCGAGGTGACCAAAACATTCATTGAAAAAATCAATCCTGAGGCAAAAGTTACCATATACTCCTCTGTGTTAGACTTTGATCAGGTCGAGGCCTTGTGCAAAGAGGCTGATATCATCTTTCCTGCTGCAGACGATCTCCCCTACAGCGTCATGTGTTTTAGGATTGCAAAAAAAGCTGGCAAGCCCGCGCTGCTCATTATACCCGCAGGGTTCTGGTCAGCCATATCCATGATACCGCCTGAAAGCTCCGGCGTGGAAGACCTGTTCGGCATTCCCAAGGGCCTTGATTATGAGCAGCTCAAAGAAATCTTCCACACCCCGAAATACAAGCTCGCAACCTATTTCTATATCCTGCTTGGCGGTTGGCAGAGATCATACTACAGGGATTATATAGAAAAAGACCTGCCTCTGGCACAGACCTGCCCCTCGGTATGGATCGCCTCATCCATCGGAGCACTTGAGATCATCAAATCCATAACAGGAAGAAAACAGGTAGTTAAACTGCCCAGATACTGGTGGATCACAAAAAGAAAGATTTCTATACAGAGGCTATATTGCTTCAATTTCCATACCTTCATGGTTATGCAGCGAAGAATATTCTGGCCGATCTTCAAATCGCCGCTCGCGCCTATTTTAGAAAAGCTTGAACTTTTGTGGTGGAGGATTGTAAGGTAACTGTCATGGCAAAAATCATAAGCGTATGCATAAGCGAGAAAAAAGGAACAAAAAAGCAGGACATCAAAAAGGGCTGTCTTGAAAAAGACCACGGCCTTGTGGGCGATGCCCATGCTCAGACAGGATACCACAGACAGTTGAGCCTGCTTGCCGTAGAGAGCATAGAAAAAATGAAGAAGCTCGGCATTGATGTGGGTCCTGGAGATTTTGCTGAAAATCTCACCACAAAAGGGTTAACTCTTTACACCCTTCCCATAGGCACTCGACTTTTGGTTGGCGACAATATTATTCTTGAAGTCACCCAGATCGGCAAAGAATGCCATCACGGATGTGCAATATTTCAGCAGGTCGGAAAATGCGTCATGCCAAAAGAGGGCATCTTTGTGCGGATCATCGAGGGCGGCGAGGTAAAAGCCGGAGATGAGATCAAGGTGATAAAATAATTCCCATGCCCCCAAGGGACAAAAAAACAATATACCTCGATCACGCAGCAACCACTCCGATCCATCCTCAGGTTCTGGAAGCTATGCTTCCTTTCTTCAAAAAATCTTTTGGCAATCCGAGCAGCATATACAGCCTTGGAAAAGATGCGCGCGCTGCTGTTGAAATAGCACGGACAAAGGTTGCCAAACTCATAGGTGTTGATGCTTCTGAAATATTTTTTACCAGCGGCGGAACCGAGGCAGATAATCTTGCTATCATGGGAACAGCCCTTGCCAATAAGGCAAAAGGATCTCACATAATCACCTCTGCGATCGAGCATCATGCCGTGCTCAATACCTGCATCAACCTGGAAGAGAAAGGTTTTAGGGTAAGCTATGTGCCGGTTGACAAATATGGCATGGTTGACCTTCTGGCCGTGAAAAAAGCGATCACTGATGAGACCATTCTCATAACTATCATGCATGCGAACAATGAAGTCGGCGTTGTCCAGCCACTCAGGGAAATCGGTGCTATTGCAAAGCAGAGAGGAATTATATTCCACACCGATGCAGTGCAGAGCGTGGGAAAAATCCCTGTTGATGTAGATGACCTCAATGTTGATCTACTTTCTATTGCAGGGCACAAGATCTACGGCCCAAAAGGCATCGGCGCTCTTTACATCAGGAATGGATTGCAGATAATGCCATCTTTCTTCGGAGGCCATCAGGAAAGCGGCATGCGGCCTGGCACAGAAAATGTGCCTGCTATTGTTGGACTTGGAGCAGCGTGCGAAATAGCTCTTCATGACATGAAAAAGCAGTCTGCGTCTCTAAAAAAATTACGGGACATGCTGCAAAAGCAGATTGAAAAGAGAATACCCAATGTTAACGTAAATGGACATGTCAAAGAAAGGCTGCCCCATATCCTGAGCATTGCCTTTGAGCATTGTGAGGCAGAGTCCATTATTGCAAATCTTGATTTAAAAGGGATCTATGCATCAGCAGGCGCTGCCTGCACTGCAGGATCAGTGAAAATATCACATGTTCTTTCAGGTATGAACATACCGCCGGATATTGCTGCATCTACGGTGCGTTTCAGTCTTGGAAGATCTACAACTGAAAAAGACATCTTGTTTACTGTGGATTTACTTGAAGAGATTATAAAAAGAATGCGAAGCACATACCCAATAACAGAAGATGGTGGACTGAAGAGCAGATGCATCATAACTTTTTCTGATAGTCGTGAACTGCTTTCTGCTGAAAAGCTTTTATCAAAAAAAGATGTGACATTTTCTCTTATCGCGCTTCCGCTTAATCTTAGACAACCGGATCTCTGCACCACAGGCATTGTATGTTTTTGGGAAGACAAGGATGCAGTTGTCGATCTACTCAAAAAGCAAACGATCAAGAGAAGAGACGCTCATCGTGTGGATGGATACAGCCAAGGCATCAGGGCTGGCGTTAAAAGGCATATCGAAAAAGATTTCTGGGCTGAAAAGCCAGGTAAGCAATCTAAAAATAGTGTCCCTGAGTAGATAATTTTTTTGATTATGCTGACATAAGATAACAACAGCATATCGCAACTTTTCAGAATTTATGTTATAATGTAACAACACACAAAATCCCAGTTGTAGGGGAGTATCTGTGTGCGTCAAAATTTGGAAGAATTTAGATATGAAAATAGTTAAATCAAAAGGAGTCACTCCCACCGAAAGACTTCTCGCAGATTTTTGTGATAGATCTTTTCTGAAATTATGGAGTTATCCCAATCCATTTAAGGATGACAAAGATGAACTCTGTGATTTGCTTGCTGTTTTTGATAATCATGTATTCATTTTTTTCGATAGAGAAAACCAAGCCCTTTCTAAAAACAACAATGATCCGTTAATTAGCTGGGAACGTTGGAAGAGAAAGGTCATTGATGATCAAATTCGTACTGCTCATGGAGCCACGCGCTACATTGAAAGTGGACGTAATATTTTTTTGGATAAAGATCTAAGCGTACCTTTTCCCTTTAATATTGACCGTCAGAATATGGTAGTACACAAAATAGTTATTGCTCATGGAGCAAAAGAAGCCTGTGAAAAGTTTTCTGGTAATAATGTCTATGGAAGCCTCGCAATGTCCTATGGAATCAACATGACCACACCCAAATTCCCTTTTCTAATACGGATGGACAAAAAAAACCCAGTCCACGTGTTTGATAGTCACAACCTTCCAATCATTTTCAATGAGCTTGATACATTCTATGACTTTTCATCCTATCTTGATGCAAAGATAGATGCGATCAACTTATATGATGCATTGGTCTATTGCGGTGAAGAAGATTTATTGGCCCACTATTTCCTTAATTATGACAACGCTAAAAAGAAACATTTTATTGGAGCTCCGCTAACGGAAAAGAATGTAAACTGTGTAATGATCGGAGAAGGAGAATGGAAAGATTTTATTAAATCAAATACATACAAAAGGAAAAAACTAGCCGATAGAATTTCATATCTTTGGGACGAGCTAATTCAAAGTACATGTCAATACACACTTGATGGAGTCGTTAAAGGCTCATCTCCCTTACGGGGGCCAAGCGCAATATATGAAATGGCAAAAGAACCACGTTTTTACCGTAGAATTCTATCAGAACGAATAAGGCAGGCAATTAACAATTTTCCAGAGACACCGCAGCGAATATCACGGAAGCTATCTTTTATGCAATCCTTCTACAAGGAAAAGGGCTATGTTTTTTTACAACTTAAAGTCGATGGGATTGTCGATTATGAAAATGAATACCGTCCCAAAAGGCAAGCCCTGTTAGAAATTGCCTGTGGTGCTGCAAAGAATAAGTTTAATCATTTAAAAACTGTGATTGGGATCGCAATAGATGCACCAAAATTTTCGGAAAGAAACTCGGAGGATTTTATTCTCATGGATTGTACCGATTGGCCAGCTGACAAAAAGGAACATTATGAAAAAGCAAATGAACCATTGGGCTTTTTTAAAACAGGAACCATACAGCATAAGACGGTAACAGAATTTCCCACTACAAATAAGCCAGATGTTTCAGGCCGAGCAAAGGTTGGGAGAAATGCTCCTTGTCCATGTGGTTCAGGGAGAAAATACAAAAAATGCTGTATTGATTTGAAGGTAGAATAAAAATTACATAAAAATTTTTTGCAACTGATGGCGCCTCTGCTGTGAGTTAACATATTTTGCCAAGATCCTTATTCCGCATTCTCTTGGTGGATAACTGTTTTTGAAACTCTAGCTCTTACTGTTATGGGTATTATTGAATTTAAAACGTGCTTTTTAAGCAAGGTTGGTTAAAGCAAACCTTCTCGTCACTATTCACTTTTCGCCATTTAATAGCCACCCTCACCCCAACCCTCTCCCATCAAGGGCGAGGGGGTTTGGAACACAAAGTTTTGCAGACAAGTTGAACTCGTTACTCGTCACTCGTCACTATTCACTGCCCCTTGAGCGCTCCCACAATCTCCTTCCACAAATCAGGTACACCCTGGCGGAGCGGCGAAGCGCACAGTATAGGTTTTTTTCCGCAAGCAGTTTGGATAGCGGAAACGCCTTTCTGCTTTTGTGAGGAATCTGCCCTGTCAATCTTTGTTGCTGCAATTGCATAGCGTATGCCTGCATGATTAAGCATGTCTATGATCTGATGTTCTTCTTCCTCAAGGCCCCTTCGTATATCCACGAGAATGACTGCGAGTTTTAAATCCCGTTTGCTGAAAAAATATTTTTCAATGATCGTCTGCCAGTCTATCTTCATTTCTTTCGAGATCTTTGCATAGCCATAGCCCGGAAGATCCACAAGATAGATAGATGGGTGATCCATGAAATCAACCTGGAAAAAATTGATGTTGCGCGTCTTGCCTGGCGTCTTACTTGTCTGCACCAGGGTTTTTCTCTGTACCAGAG
>JAGVNP010000224.1 GCA_020053185.1 Deltaproteobacteria bacterium
TGATCTCATTATCAGGGCCAAGAACTTTTTCTCCAAAGTGGCCAACTATTTCTTTCCACGCAGGTTTGTCTTTTTGCACAACATCAAATGCGATCTTGTCTGCATCGATCACAATTGCGCCTGTGTCTTGAAACATGGCAGCAACTGTGGATTTTCCAGTACCTATACTGCCTGTAAGCCCGGCAATGACCACGAGCCACCCCCTATCAAGGATATATTTCTTCCTGCAGATTCGCCGTCTCTCCGATATGAAAAAAAGATCTCTTTGTAGCAGGATGTGCATAGCCTCATTACATGGATTTTATGGGGAGGTATTCCTAAAGAGCATATTTGATGAAAGGCTGCTTCCCACAGGTCTATATAAAAAGCTCCGTTTCTTTGTCTTATCCGTTCAGGATCGATAGACATGCCTACTTCATGGCTTACTTCAAAACAGCATGGCCCGATTGCAGGGCCTATCCATAGCTCTATATCATCTGCGCCGAGATCTCTCATGGCATTCAGTCCGTTTTTTATAATCCCTGCCACAAGACCTTTCCATCCGGCATGAAAAGCGCCTATCACTTTTTTATCTGAACCCCATGCAAGGACAGGCAAGCAGTCTGCTGTTCTCAAGCACAAGATCCTGCTGGGATCTCTTGACACAATCCCGTCAGCATCCGGTATTTCACTGTCATGAAGATCTTCTGCATTTACCACATTATCAGAATGCATCTGGTTCAAGACATGTATGTGTTTATCCGGGAACATGCGTCCAAGCATTGATGCGACAGGATCAGGCTTAGGTGCGATACCCTCTGTTACAGTCCTTGTGCAGAACACGCCTTTCATTTGTTCGCCCCATCTTTTTTTAAATGAATCATCGTGGCAATATATCGTAATAAGGATAGCTATTACAAGAACATCTGCAATTAAGACACTGGACTTCAGACCTTAGACTTTAGACACTATTAAATTATGAATGTAACTACTCAGAAGCCAGGAGCCAGAATCCAGAAAAATCTGTAAGAATTTTCTCTTCTGTCTCCTGAATCCTGTATTCTGTCTTCTGACACCTCGCAGCTTGCTGCGGGGTAGTTTATTGGTTTTCGCTTTTAGAATTTGACTATTTGTGTCCAGTGCAATAATCTAGATATATGAGGCGCAGGACTATTCAGAGCCCAATACGCATCGGCGGAATTGGTCTGCATAGGGGTGAGTATATAACCCTGACTATAAAACCTTCCAAAGAAGGTGGTATTATGTTCGTAAAAGGGGGGACAAAGATTCCTGCAAGTCCTGAATATGTAATTGATACCACATTGAATACCACGCTTGGGTATAAAGATGTTCGCATATCAACGATCGAACATCTTATGTCTGCTTTTTATGGACTTGGGATTACAGACTGCGAAGTAGAGATAGATAGCGATGAGCTTCCCTCTCTGGATGGCTCGGCACTTTTTTTTGTAAGACAGTTAGAGTCGTCAGGCATTAAAGAGCTTGATCAGGAGGTTTGCCCCATAGTAATAGATTCTCCAATAATTGTGGGAAACCCGCAATCAGGCATAGAAATATATCCTGGCCCTTTTTGTATTCGATACAGAATTGAATTTCCTGAGGCCATAATAGGTAGTCAGGAGTTTGTATTCACTGGAAATAATTATATAGAAGATATTGCGCCTGCAAGGACATTTGGAAAACTGGAAGATGTAGAGAAGATGCGATCTCTGGGGCTTGCCATGGGAGGAGGGCTACATAATGCAGTTCTGCTCAATGGAGAGGATCTGATTAACCCGGAAGGTCTCCGGTATAAGGATGAATTTGTAAGACATAAGGTGCTTGATATTCTCGGGGATTTATGGACATTGGGAGCTCCTGTTCAAGGCGAGATAAGGGCATATAAGGCCAATCACAGATTGCACATAGAGCTTGCGAAAAAGATCAAGGAAAGTAAACAGTAGATTGTCATGCTGAAAAAAAGAACAAAAGAGATGCTGATCGTGTTTGCGCTTATTGGCGTGATCATTGTCCTCACTATTGCCGAGACCAATATGGAAAAGCTCGGATCTGAAATGCTCCCTTCTGCCAGCATTCTGGTATTCGGACTTCTGAATCTTAATGTGGTATTGCTCATACTGGTAATATTTCTGGTTACCCGAAATATAGTAAAACTTTGGCTTGAAAGAAAGCGTGGAATTCTTGGTTCGAAGATTCGTACCAAGCTGGTTGCAGCCTTTGTTACCCTTACCATAATTCCCACTGCAGTTCTGTTTGTAGCAAGCATCATCTTTCTTAACCGTTCTATGGAGAGCTGGTTGTCAAGTGAAGTTGAGCAATTTATGTCGCACTCAATGGATGTGGCAAATGTGTACTACACTGAGGCAACAGACGATGCTCTTCATTACGCACATTTTCTCTCTGGTGAGATCACAGAGAGAAGGCTCTTAAAGGAAGGAAACATCGAGATACTTCGTGCAATTCTCGATGAGAGAATGTCATTGTTCCGTTTATCAGCAGTGGAAGTGCTCTCGGCTCAGGGAGAGGAACTGGTCAAGCTGGTATCTCATGATATTGAAGGCACAAGTCTGCCATCGCCTGAATCAAACATAGTTCTCAAAGCAATGGGTGGTGAGTCCATCCCTATCGTGCTCCACACAGGGGATGCTGATATCATTCAGGGGATCGTTCCCATAAGGTCTTCGTTCAATCCTAATGATACGGTAGGTGTGCTTATAGTAAATTATTATGTGCCGCAGAGCCTTTCTTTGAGACTTGCCATGATAAAAAGCTCGTTTGCAGATTATGTGGAGGCGAGAAGACTCAAAGGCCTTATCAAAGCCGGGTATATTATTGTTCTCACCTCGATCACATTACTGGTGATATTCTCAGCTATCTGGTACGGTCTGAATTTTTCCAAAGGACTGACTATCCCGATAGAAAA
>JAGVNP010000108.1 GCA_020053185.1 Deltaproteobacteria bacterium
CAAAGTTGAGGTAGAAATAGTGCCTCAGGGTACGCTGGCAGAGCGGATAAGAGTTGGCGCTGGTGGGCTGGGTGGTTTCTATACTCCTGTAGGAGTGGGAACCATAGTGGAGAAGGGAAAAGAAAAACCAATTGGTCGCTCTGGTAAATCCGGGTTGGAATGACCTGAGTTCTGGTTGGTAAAGATTTCTCACTTCGTTCGAAATGACAGGATACCTTTGCACGGCTGTCATTTCGAGGAGTAATAACGACGAGAAATCTGACACGAAGTATCATTCCGAGCAAAGCGAGGAATCTTAAAAGATCCTTCGGGCATTGCCCTCAGGACTGTCCTGAGCGAAGTCGAAGGAATGACTGTGTTACAGTCAGATTGCTTCACGGAGTTTACACTGAGCAAAGCGAACGTGTTCGCAATGACAAGATGCTCCTCTCCCCTTGTGGGAGAGGGAAGGGTGAGGGGTAATTGCTTTACAATTTACTTTTCACGATTCACGATTCACGATTCACGATTCACGATTTACGAATTACGAATTACGAATTACGATTTGCGATTACCGCTTACTTATCAGGATCAATCGGCTTTGAAGAATCCTTGTCAGATGAGACCTTCTTTTTTTCTTCATCGCTCACGGAAGATTTGAAATTCTTTATGCCTTTGCCAAGTGCAGATCCAACCTCAGGAAGTTTTCCTGCTCCGAATATCACGAGTACTATCACCAAAATGATGATAAGTTCTGTCATTCCTATACCGCCTAGCATGTTTACCTCCTGTTTTCTGTACTGGCTAGAGTATCTAGCACGAATAGAAATTTTATACAATAAATCACTAATATCCCTTTCTTTTGCAACCCAATAATCATTATTGACTCGGCACTAAAAATAATGAATTGTGGTCAATATAATGAGCATATCATTACAATATTAATTGGGAGGTATTCATGTCTAATATTGAAGAAAAATATAGAAAGGCCGGAGAAATCATAAGTGGAGCCGGTGGAACACCGCTTCCTGTTAACGACACGTTAATGAAGCTGTTGAAATTCTTTATCATGGAAGACGAAGTGGATTTCATTCACGCATTCAATGAAAAAAAATCCCAGACAATGGATCAGCTGAAGCAGTCAAGCGGATTATCGGAAGACGAAATCAATGTAAAAGTGAAGAAGCTGGCAGCCAGGGGAGTCATCTTCAATCAACCCAACAGCAAAGGGATTATGGTTTACCGTTTGCTGCCGCTTCTTAATGTCGGAACATTTGAATATAAGTTCATGGGCAAACTGGAAAAGAGCGACAGGGACAAAGAGATATGCACCTTGTTCAATCAAATGTTTGTTGATTTAAAAAGCATGGTCCAGAGTAATTATGATGCCATTATTCCCATGCTCATGGCTGGCCCTCCTGTTGACAGAACTGTCCCGGTCTTAGAAAACAAACCTAAAAATGAACCTGTTAAAATCATCATCAACAAAGACATTAAATCGCCTGATAAAATCGTTCCTTCGCAAAGGGTCGAGGAGTTGATACAGAAGTTTGATGAGATTGCGCTGGGCCATTGTTTTTGCCGGCACTATAAAGATTTATCAGGATCTCCTTGCAAACAGACTGATTTGCGGGAAACATGCTTCACTTTTGGAAAATCCGCGCGTTTTACTTCAGAACAGGGTTTTTCGAGGATGATTTCGAAACAAGAGGCATTGCAGGTTTTAAAGAAGGTGGAAGAAGCCGGCCTCGTGCATAAAGCCTATCATCCTAATTTCGATACGAGCAAGGATGAAACGAGTATATGCAACTGCTGCAAATGCTGCTGTGCCAACGGCGTTGACGCTATGATTGCACCCATAGCCAACACAACCAATTATTTAGCCGTAATCAATGAAGAACTCTGCATCGGGTGCGGCAAGTGTGTGGAAAAATGTCATACCCACGCTGCTTATCTCGACAAGGATAAGAAGAAATCCGGCCGAAAAGAAGATCTTTGTATCGGATGTGGTGTGTGCGCGCATTTCTGTCCGCAAAACGCAATATCAATGAAGGAAGGCGAAAGGATAGTACGGATCGCGCCTAAAAAAGGTTAGAGTATAGTCGACATCTTTCAGAGATGATTTTGTCATTCTGAACGAAGTGAAGAATCTTAAAATCGCCCTCTCTCAAACTCTCTCCCCCGGGAGAGAGCCATTAGCTACGCGTGCTCGCGCACGCTCCGCAGATAGTCTCGTGCGTGATCTACTTCGTAACTCACGCACACTAAAAATTCTGCCCAACCAATCACGCAAACCACAAAAACTAACAAATGTTATAGTTTAAATTCTAGACAGCATACCATGAGCATGTTATACGTTTTTAATATCTGCAAAAGAAAGTTAACACATGATAAAGACTGATGTAATCATTATCGGGGGTGGGGCAACCGGATGCGGGATTGCAAGGGATCTTGCGCTTAGAGGCATACCCCATTACCTAATTGAAAAAGGCGACTTTGCAGCAGGCGCAACCGGCGCATGCCACGGCCTTCTCCACAGCGGCTCCAGATATGCAGTGACCGACCCTGAAGCTGCAAAAGAATGCATTGAAGAAAATTTCATCCTGCGAAATATTGCGGAAAAGTGTGTGGAAAAAACCGGCGGGCTTTTTGTCAGACTGCCCGGCGACTCGAAACGGTTCATGGACAGATTCTTGAAATCCTGCGAAGACGTGGGTATCTCTACCGAAGTGCTCTCTCCATCGCGTGCGCTTGACCTTGTACCGGCGCTCAATCCCATGATCGAAGAAGCAGTGAAAGTTCCTGACTGCTCAATTGATCCGTTCAGGCTGTGTATGCTCAATGCCATATCATCTCGTCACAGGGGCGGAGGATTTCTTCTTCACCATGAAGTGATTGAGATCATCCAGGAAAAGGGCAGATGCATCGGCGTAAAGGCTAAAGACAAGTTCACCTCACAGATAAAAGAACTCAGGGGCAAGATCATCATAAATGCGACCGGCGCATGGGGTAATCTGGTTGCAGGTTTAGGCGGAGCCAGTGTGCCAATGTCGCTTTCAAAGGGAAGCCTGGTCATTACCAATCACAGGCTCACGAACATGGTGATAAACAGGCTCAGGCCGCCTTCAGACGGCGATATCATTGTTCCGAATGAAGCAGTGTGTTTGTGCGGCACCACATCAATCACAGTAATGAATCCTGATGACATCAAAGTAGAACCTCTTGAGATTGATACGCTCACTACTGAGGCAGAGCAGATGATCCCCAGATTTTCAACTACCCGGATGATCCGCGCATATTGCGGTGTGCGGCCTTTGCTGAAATCTGCGTCTGAAGATACAAGGGCTATTTCGCGCGGGTTCAGGATCATTGACCACAAAAACGGGCTTTTCAGCATCTTAGGAGGCAAGCTAACCACATACCGGCTAATGGCAGAAAAAATGGTTGATGTGATCATGGATCAGTTTGGCAAAAAGGCAGCATGTCTCACTGCCGAACTTCCCCTTGACGGACAGGAAGAGCTTTCAGGATATCCGCTCTCGAAGAGACTTAAAAACCTTGATGACATTGTATGCGAGTGCGAGCTTGTCACAAAGTCTGATGTAAAAAATGTGATAAACAGGACAGGCACCAAATACATAGAAGATATCCAACACAGGACACGGCTTGGCATGGGGCCATGCCAGGGCGGATTCTGCACATACAGGGCGCTCGGCATCATGCAGGAGATGGGTAGAGTCTCTCCTGAAGACTCGATGAGAATATTGAAGACCTTTTTGGAAAAGCGGTTCAGGGGCATCAGACCTGCCTTGTGGGGAGATCAGCTCAAAGAAGAACAGCTTGTGGAATACATTTACATGGGCATCTTGAATATGGGATCTGAAACAGGAAAATAAGATTATGTATGATGTGGTAATTATCGGCGGCGGGCTTTCAGGCTTTATGGCAGCTTTATCGCTCGCAGAAAAAAAGAAAAAGATCGCGCTGATCTCAAAAGGCGATCCTATCTGCTGTTTGTCCACAGGATGCATTGATGTGCTCGGGTATGGTGAAGATCCGCTACATGAGATTGCCAAGCTTCCCAAAGACCATCCATACCGTTTGATAGGCCAGCAAGGCGTGCAGGATTCCCTGGAATATTTTGTACGTATCATGAATGAGGCAGGTCTTGAATACACAGGCGACATACATGCAAACACAAAGATATTGACCCCGCTTGGCACTGCAAAGACTACGTGTCTCGTGCCAAAATCAATGCAGGACGCGAATCCGGAAACAGGCGAATATATCCATGTTGTATCGTTCAAAGGCTTAAAAGATTTCTATCCAAGCTATATCACCTCTGCATACAAAAACACTGGCTATTCTGTTTTTGATGCAGGCGTTTCCACTACCCTTGGTCTTGCAACAAGGTTTGAAGACAAATCATTTATTGAAGATCTGGCTGCTACTTTAAAAGGATGGGAGATTCCTGACGGCAGGATCGCTTTCCCCGCAGTATTAAGCACGAGTGCTCCGGAAAAGGTGATAAGCTATCTTTCGGAAAAACTGGAAAGAAAGATCTTTGAGATCCCCACGATTCCGCCTTCTATCCCCGGTATGCGGTTATTGAAAGCTCTTCGCACAGCCCTTCATAAAAAAGGCGGAAACGTATATTGGGGCAGAGAGATTGCGAGTGTGGAAAAATCCGGCAGCCTTGTGGAAGCAGTAACGCTCGAATCCGGCGGCAGAGCAACAAGGGTGGAAGGAAAATCGTTTATTCTTGCCACAGGATCGTTCCTGGGCGGCGGACTTTATGCACAGAGAAATTCTATCTATGAGACAGTCTTTAATCTGCCTGTTGTCTTTCCGAAGAACAGGGCGGAATGGTTCCATGAAAACTTTTTCGATCCCGGCCATCCAATAGAAAAAGCAGGAGTCAGGGTCAAAGCTTCATTTACTCCTTATGACGCAGACATAGAGAATCTGTTCGTGACCGGAACCATACTTGCATCTTCTGACATTGTAAAACAGGGATGCGGGCACGGGCTTGCTATTGCTACTGGTGTTGCTGCAGGAAGGAGCTGTGAAGAATGGCTGAAATGAAATTTGAGCACTGTATCAGATGCACCACGTGCGTGGAAAACTGTCCTGTGCTCAGTGTTGAGCCAAAATTCCCAGGGCCAAAACAATCGGGCCCTGATGCGCAGCGCTTTCGCATGGATGGAGAGCACACGGTAGATTCCTGGGTGCTTTATTGTTCACAGTGCAAGAGATGTGAAGTATCCTGCCCTCATGGAGTGGATATCGCGGAGATAATTCTAAAAGCCCAGTTGAAATATGCACAGGAGCACAGTCGATCGATTGCAAACCATATTTTTGGCAATGCGTATTTTTTAGGACAGCTTGCTTCTCCTTTTGCACCTATAGCCAATAAGATCGCAGCCACGCCTTTTGCAAAAAACATAATGAAGATGCTCGGTGTTTCTAGCCACATCCCGTTTCCGCAGTACAATCTTCTCACCTTGAGCAGGGGCAGGAGAAAGCTGGGCAAGGGAATCAAAAAGGTGGTGTTTTTCTACGGATGCTTTCTGAATTTCAACAGGCCTGACGTTGGGAAAAAGATACGCAATCTGCTCGCTGCAATGGGGCTTGAGGTAGTAATTCCGCATCAGG
>JAGVNP010000168.1 GCA_020053185.1 Deltaproteobacteria bacterium
AATATTGCCTCGCAATGCAAAACTTAAGTTTACCAGGGTATTGTCGGAGCAAACTGGTAAAGGTGTCAAAGTTAACCTTAAAGGGTTTGTGTGTAATAAAGATTATAATGATGGTCAGGATTTAGGGTGCGAAATCATAAAGAAAGACATGATGACCCGCTTGGCTATTGATAAGGACAAAACACTCTATTCCATAGAGATAACCATACAGGAAAAACCACTGGGTAAACTCTTCCTGAAAGTGGAGTAAGTTCTCGTCAGCAGGCATCAGAAGAACGCCATATGGCTTAATGTCGATACAAGGACTTAGAGGCGTTTTTTCCTTACCACATTAATCACAGGCATTGACAAGAGTTTGCCTCATGAGCTAGCATCATAGGCTTCAAATTCTACAGGGAGACGTATAATGGATTATAAGGAAACGCTGTGTTTACCGAAAACCGATTTTCCGATGAAAGCAAAGCTTTCGCAAAAAGAGCCGGAGATTCTTGATAGATGGGAAAAGGAAAAATTGTACCATAAAATCATAGAGTCTTCTTTAGATCGGGAAAAATTTATTCTTCACGACGGCCCTCCGTATGCCAACGGAAACATACATCTGGGTACTGCGTTAAATAAGATATTAAAGGACATTGTTGTAAAATCACTCTACATGTCTGGCTATAACACCTTCTATCGCCCTGGCTGGGACTGCCACGGACTGCCTATCGAGCATCAGGTGGAAGTGCAGAAGGGCGAAAAAGGAAAAGGAAGGTCAAAGATCGAAATCAGAAAAGAGTGCAGAAAGTATGCAGAGAAATTTTTAGACATCCAGCGCTCTGAATTTAAGCGGCTCGGAGTGCTTGGTCTTTGGGAAGAGCCGTACATCACCATGAACTATGCGTATGAAGCAACCATTGCCAGGGAGCTGGGTAAGTTCATAGAAAAGGGCTCTTTATACAAGGCTAGAAAGCCTGTGTACTGGTGTGCAACCTGTGGCACTGCATTGGCAGAGGCTGAAGTTGAATACAAAGATCATATAACACCATCTATATTTGTAAGATTTTTAGTTACATCTGACATATCAAAGGCAATTCCTGCATTGAAGGGTTTGGAGACCTATATTCTGATATGGACCACTACACCCTGGACAATACCTGCGAACCTGGCAATAGCTCTGCATCCTGACTTTGAATACTCTGCAATAAAGACAGACAAATACGGAATACTTATTATGGCTAGCGAGCTGGTCGAGAGCGTTATGAAGACAGCTAGCGTTGAAAAATTCGAGGTCATCTCGACATTTAAAGGCAGCATCCTTGAAAAAGCAAAAGCAAAACATCCGCTTTATGACAGAGATTCTCTTGTAATTCTTGCTCCATTTGTTACCCTGGAAGCAGGTTCAGGATGTGTGCACATTGCACCTGGTCATGGTGAAGAAGATTATGAAATAGGCAAGGTTTATGGTCTGGATGTGTATGCGCCTGTTGATGATGAAGGAAAATTCACCAAAGAGGTAGGAGAGAAACTTGCAGGCAAATTCGTATTTGATGCAAATGATGCGGTAAATGAGATGTTAAAGTCAGCAGGAGCACTTCTTTCTGTCGGCAAGTATACGCACTCTTATCCATACTGCTGGAGATGCAAGCATCCTATCATTTTCCGCTCCACCAGCCAGTGGTTCATCTCTATGGAGATTGGGGATTTAAGAAAAAAGGCGCTTGCTGCCATTGATCAGGTGAACTGGATTCCCAAGTGGGGAAGGGATCGTATCTATAACATGGTCGAAAACAGGCCTGACTGGTGTATCTCCAGACAGAGGGCATGGGGTGTTCCCATCCCCGTATTTTATTGCAAAAACTGCAATGAAGTTGTTGCATCAATGGCTATTGCAGAACATGTGGCAAAGATCTTTGAAAAGGAAGGAGCAGATGCATGGTTTACAAGAGATATTGTAGACTTGCTTCCCAAAGGTACGCATTGTCCAAAGTGTTCTGGAGAAGAGTTTGTAAAGGAAGAAGACATTGTGGATGTGTGGTTTGATTCCGGCGTGAGCTATGCGGCAGTGTGCGAGCAAGACAAAAGGCTGGGTACGCCGGTGGATTTGTATCTTGAAGGGTCTGACCAGCATCGCGGATGGTTCCAGAGTTCGCTTCTTGCCTCGGTAGGAACAAGAGGAGTTGCACCGTACAAGTCTGTGATTACCCACGGGTTTTTTGTGGATGGCGACGGCAAGAAGATGAGCAAATCCCTTGGCAATGTCATTGCTCCCCAGGAGATCATTGACAAATACGGCGCCGAGATCTTGCGGCTCTGGATAAGCGCGCAGGACTACAAGAATGATATCAGGATATCTGGTGAGATCATTGACAGGCTTGTTGAGACATACCGCAGGATCAGAAATACATCCCGGTTTATGCTGGGCAATCTCTTTGACTTTGATCCGGCATCGCACATGGTGGCAGTGAAAGATATGCTTGAATTGGATAAGTTTGCCCTGCATAAAACCCAGGATCTTATTAAGGTGGTGTGTGAAGCATACGAGAACTATGAGCCCTATGTTATCTACCAGCATGTACATAACTTCTGCGTGGTGGATATGAGCTCGTTCTACCTCGACATCATCAAAGAGCGGCTTTATACAAATAAACCGGATTCTCTGGAGAGGCGCTCAGCTCAGAGCGCATTGTTTATGATACTTAGTGATCTGACGCGGCTTATTGCGCCGATCCTGTCCTTTACTGCAGAAGAGATATGGGGCTTTATCCCGCAGTTCAAAGGCAAAGAGGACAGCATTCATTTGAGCAGGCTTCCTCTCTCTGATGACAAACTCAAAGATGAGAACCTGGCC
>JAGVNP010000133.1 GCA_020053185.1 Deltaproteobacteria bacterium
GATAACAGAATTTTTAGGACTATTTTTGCTGATCAGCGCTATGGTGGCATCTCTCTGTCTGGGTGCTGTGGTGAGCGTCAGAACAGATAGCGCCGATAACGATCGATCTTTTGTTTTAAATGGATTGTTCGACGTATATTCAAAAGAGAAACAGGATAAGGCTGTGTTGCTGCAGAAAGATATGGCTGGATACTGGATGCTGTTTATCCATTTTCCTGAACAGACAAAGTCTTGTGATATAGTGTTGGATGAGAGAGGAAGCATTATACAGTCATCAGACTCAAGACTTGCTGATAGGACGTTTATAATTAATAAGAATGGAAGGATACATTTTGTCTCTTCTGATAAAATGAAATTTTCAGGCGCTATACAGTCAGACAAACATTATCTTAACGGCATGGTAAATATCGAGGATAAAGGTCCAGTGCCTTTTTCCGCATGTAAAATTTCAGATAAAGAGATATAAACGCTTTTCTGTTTCTTGCTAATCAAAACTTCAAACACAATAATCACTGGATAGGTATGTAATTTTAATGATAGAAGAGGAAAGGCATGAATAAAAAATTAAAAAAAGTAAAAATATATGGGCCTGATGTGCATTTGATTCAGATAGAAGAAATGCGCTCTGTAGAAAAGACATACAGAGAAAGACCTCTTGTTGTGCGATGTATAGGAAGAATATTAATGTGGTGGGAGTCTTTTATCTACTCCAAGCTCTATGATGTTCAGGGAATTCCCAGGCTAATTTCCAGGCCAGATCCATACACCATCAGGATCACCTATATAGAAGGAGAAAATTTAAGAGATGCAAAAACAAAGCCTGATGCGCAATATTTTGCGTCTCTCAAAGAGATTATTGCAAAGATTCATGACAGAGGCGTTGTGCATCTCGATTTAAGAAACAGGAGAAATTATCTCATCGATGCTCACGGCATGCCATACATTGTTGACTTTGGTTCATGCTTGTATATCCCGTGGCCTTCTTTTCTGTTAGGCATGCTTTCAAAGATAGACTGGATCGGTTTTTTAAAGATAAAACACAATTTTGCGCCAGAGCTTATTACAGAACAAGACCAGCGGTTGTTTTCAATAGGAAACCTGTTAAGCAGACTATGGGTAATTGGCAAAGTTCCCAAACTATTAGTAAAGATCAGCGAGGCTCTGAAGAGGTTTTTGTCTCCTCGCTAGATTTAAGGTTGTTCTCATGCAGGGAAAGCTTTTTTTCCAGGGACTTTGTTTGAAGTATGATTGATATCTTTTCGGGAAGTCCAATCAAAAACATGGCAACCATACCGGCAAAGAAAAAGCCGGTGAGCAAGATCCACAACTCTAAAGGCCTGGCAAGGCAGTAGCCAAAAAAAGCGAGTTCAAAAGTCTGCGTGTTGTTCACACCAAATATGATCAGGGTCGCCAGTATGATGAGAATAATAAGCGTTTTTGTATACTTCATGCGGGCATGATAAAACACTTGGTCTCTATAAGCAATACTAAAGCTCAAAGAAGCGAAAAAGTTTTATTAGTTCTATTCGTTTTATTAGTTGAATTGGTCTTGGATTTCTATCTTTTAACCAACAGAACAAATCAAACCAATTAAACGATCAACCGCTTGCCTAATGTCTAGTGTCTAGAGTCCGACACCCGTCCTTGATAAAGACAGCCTTTGGGTGTAAATTCAGCCTATGGCTATAGAGTATGATCTTCTCATAGGACGATACCGGATGTATGTTTTAGACCAAAGAGGTCTTTCAAAGGAAACATACAGAGCCTATATGAATGATATACAACACATGATCTCTTTCATGAATAAAAGGAATATAGATGTCCCTGATCGTTATGCAGTCAGATCATATATGCTCCATATGTACACAAGGTATAAAAAAAGCTCTATCAACCGCAAGCTGAGCGCAATAAAGGATTTTTTTGATTATGTGGTGTCGCATTCGGAGTTGGAGGTAAATCCATTTTCGCATGTAAGGTCATTAAAGAATGAAAAAGGCCTGCCCATGTTTCTAACTCCTGACGAGATGAGGGATCTTATAGAAGCCACTAACCAGCCCAGAGACCGTGCGATATTGGAGCTGCTTTATTCAGCAGGTATGCGGGTTGGAGAGATGGAAAGCTTAAGTTGTTCTGATATAGACCTTGATGCAGGTTTTGTAAGGGTCATGGGTAAAGGTTCAAAGCAGAGGATTGTGCCAGTGGGGTCGCATGCCATAACTGCACTAAAGGCATACTTTTCTGTAAGGGAGATAGATGATCCTATTTACTGCAATGAACCTGCGTTCTTAAACAGCAAGAAGGGGAAGCTGACTTCAAGGAGCATACGGCGCATAGTATATAAGTGGTCTACTGCGGTTGCGATCTCACGGCATATAAGCCCGCATGTGATCAGGCACACTTTTGCCACACACATGCTTGATGCAGGCGCGGATTTACGATCTATACAAGAGATGCTGGGTCATGTAAGTCTGTCTACCACGCAGAGATATACCCATGTGACAGTGGACAGGCTCATGGCAGTGTATGATAAGGCCCATCCAAGGGCAAGGGAGGCAGGATGAATATAAGGGGAACTACTATTTTATGTGTAAGAAAAGGTGGCCATGTTGTCCTGGCAGGGGATGGCCAGGTGACTATGGGCGATGTTGTGCTTAAAAGTAAGGCAAAAAAAGTGAGGAGGCTGCATGAGGATAAAGTGCTTGCCGGGTTTGCAGGATCTACCTCAGATGCATTTACACTTTTCGAACGTTTTGAAGCAAAGCTTAAAGAGTACAGAGGAAATCTCACGCGGGCAGCAGTAGAGATGGGCAAGGACTGGCGTACTGACAGGGTGTTGAGGCGTCTTGAAGCATTGATGATAGTTGCTGATTCGGAAAAGACCTTCCTGCTGTCAGGCACAGGTGATGTGATAGAGCCTGATGAAGATGTGTGTGGGATAGGCTCAGGTGGAAACTATGCAGTTTCTGCAGCAAAGGCGCTTATCAGAAATACAGATCTCTCTGCGTCCGAGATAGCGCTCAAAGCCATGGATATTGCGTCCGAGATATGCGTGTATACAAATAAAAACATTGTATGTGAGGAACTTTAATGAGTGATCTTACACCAAGAGAAATTGTCTCCGAGCTGGACAAATACATTGTCGGTCAGGACAAGGCAAAACGTGCAGTGGCAATTGCACTGAGAAACAGATGGCGGCGCCAGAATGTTTCCGGAAGCATGAAAGACGATATTTATCCTAAAAATATTATCCTGATAGGCCCAACTGGAGTGGGAAAGACAGAGATTGCACGGAGACTAGCAAAGCTCTCAAATGCGCCTTTTATCAAAGTTGAAGCCTCTAAATTTACCGAGGTGGGGTATGTGGGCAGAGATGTAGAGTCCATCATACGTGATCTGATGAGTTTGGGCGTGCAGATGGTAAAGAAAGAAGAGAGCGAGCGGGTAAAGGCAAAGGCTGAAGATCTTGCGAGAGAAAGACTTCTCGATTATCTATTGCCGCTTCAGAGAGAGGATCAGACTCTCTCTGACAGCAGGGAAAAATTGCGGAGCATGCTTTTAAGCAGTGCTTTGGATGAAAGGATTATTGATGTGGATGTGCGGGAGACGATATCTCCTGCGATAGAGATCTTTTCGGGCCAGGGCATCGAAGGGATGGGAGTTGATCTCAAGGATATGTTTTCCAATATCCTTCCAAAAAAAACCCGCAGAAGAAAGATGAAGGTGAAAGATGCCTTCACGTTTTTGGAGCAGGAAGAGATCAATCGCATTGTGGATATGGATAAGGTTACTGAAGAGGCAAGGCTCCGTGTGGAAAATTCAGGAATAGTATTTGTCGATGAGCTGGATAAGATAGCCGGAAGAGAATCCACGCATGGCCCTGATGTATCCAGGGAAGGGGTGCAGAGAGATCTGCTTCCTATTGTTGAAGGCACTACGGTAAGCACAAAGTTCGGTCCGGTAAATACAGATCATATCTTATTCATCGGTGCAGGCGCCTTTCATGTAAGTAAGCCTTCTGATCTTATACCCGAACTTCAGGGTAGATTTCCTATTCGTGAAGAACTCAATCCTCTTACGAGGCAGGATTTTGTAAGGATACTTACTGAGCCGCAAAATGCTCTTATCAAGCAGTATCAGGCCCTGCTCGCTACTGAAGGTGTTGAGATTGGTTTTAATGATGATGCGATATCAGAGATTGCCGGAATAGCAGAGCATGTCAACGATCATACGGAAAATATCGGGGCGAGAAGGCTGCATACTGTTCTTGAAAAACTTTTAGAGGACATTTCATTTACAGCACCGGATATCAGGCAATCTATCACAATTGATGCCAGATATGTGAGAGACAAGCTCGGGGATATAATGCAGAGAGAAGACTTTTCCAGATATATATTGTAAAGGGTAATAGGTTATGGGTTATAGGTTTTAGAAGTGAGAGGTAAAAATGATTTCTAAGGGAGATTTTATTTCAGAGTTAAAACAAGGTGATAGTTTAAAGGGTGTTTTTATCGTTTCAGAGCGGCGATTACTTAAAACAAGAGACGGCCGTCAATATGCACGTCTCCAGCTTGTTGACAAGACTGGCGACATGACAGCCATGATCTGGGATGATGTGAAGCAGCAGCTTATCGATATTGATGCTGGCTCTGTTGTTGGTGTGCGTGGGAGCGTAGAGTCATATGAGAATAAGCTGCAGATGCGGATAGATAAAATAGTGCGGCTTAATGAAAAGGAAGTGGACATGACCAATCTTGTTCCATCCACCAGTAGAGATATCCAGGCCATGAAGACAGAGCTGGATACCATAATATCCTCGATAAAAGACCGGTTTTTATCCACGCTTGTAAAAAATATACTTGAGCGTCAGGAGATGAAAGAAGGCTTTTTAAAAGCCCCTGCAGCCAAAAGCATACATCACAACTATGTCGGCGGATTGCTTGAACATACAATACAGCTGGCAAGATCGGTTCTAGCATTATTTCCGGTCTATTCATCAATGGGGATGAATCAGGATCTGATTTTAGCTGGAGCAATCCTTCATGATGTGGGTAAGGTTAATGAGTATTCCTATGATAAGTTCATTGATATAACTCCAGTCGGGCGGCTTGTGGGTCATGTCTATCTTTCTACGCGTATAGTGGATGAAGAGATCGTAAAGATCGATGGTTTTCCTGAAGAGCTGAAAATTCAGATCATTCATCTTATACTCTCCCATCATGGGCAGCTTGAGTTTGGATCCCCGAAACTTCCCATGACAAAGGAAGCGATATTTTTGCATATGGTGGATGATCTCGATGCAAAGCTTACAGGCTTTGCATCTATTATCGAGGCAACCCCAGAGGAAGAATTGTTCTCTGCTTTCTCTCATGTATACAATCGCTATTTGTATACAAAAATGTATCCCGAAGAGGGGTAAAACCCTTCGGGATACTTATGTCCTGCTTAACTCTGAATAGTTAAGTCTCTATTATTAAACCCAAGTCCCCATCCTCTCTCCTGTAGAGAAGGTTTACCTGATTGGTATCAGTATTGCGAAATAATATAAACCCTTTGTCCGCAAGGCCCATCTGCAGCACAGCTTCCTCCAGACTCATTGGTTTTACAAAATAGTCTTTTTCATGAATTACCCGAGGTCTTTCCTCTGTAGCATAAGAAGTTATCTCCTGAGCTATTTGCTCTTTCGATGATGATCCTTTTTTGTTTTGAGTCTTTTCTTTATATCGCGATACCTGTCTTTCCAGCTTATCCATAACCAAATCTATTGCAGCGTACATGTCTTCTGAACTTTCGGCAGCTTTTATGGCAGTGCCGCCAATATTCAATGTAACCTCAGCCTTTTGCCTTATTTTTTCCACAGACAACACCACATGGGCATCTACGGGTCTATCTATGTGTTTGGCAATTTTAGATAGACGTTTTTCAACATACTCTCTCAGTGGTTTTGATGAATCCATGTTTTTAAATGTTACTTCAATCTGCATATGCCCTCCTATTTAAGTGTTTTGTTGTTTATTTTAACATTAATAATATTTTTTTCTCCTGCTTGATGGCAGTATCCCAATTAGTTCCCGATATTTTGCTACCGTGCGTCTGGCTATATTGATACCCTTTTCCTTAAGCATCTCGGCAATAGACTGATCGCTCAATGGTTTTTTTGAGTCTTCAGCCTTGATAATTCTTTCGATTTCATTTTTCACGCTCTGCGATGCCACGAAATCACCGTCGCCTTTTGAGATCCCGCCGCTGAAAAAGAATTTCAACTCGAATATACCCTGCGGTGTATGCACGTATTTGTTTGAAGTGATTCTACTGATGGTGGATTCATGAAGACTCACATCATCTGCCACATCCTTAAGAACAAGCGGTCTCAGCTGCTGTATGCCTCCATCTAAGAATTTTTTTTGAAAGACCATGATGCTGGATGTAACCTTGCATAAGGTATTTTGACGCTGTTCTATGCTTTTGATCAGCCACTTTGCGGATTTAAGATTATCCGAGATATAATCCTTGGTTGCGCCTATTGTAGCACCAGAAGAAAGAAGTTTCTGGTATTCTTTGTTAAGCTTCAATCTTGGGACATCTTCTTCATTGGGTACTACCACATATTCGTCA
>JAGVNP010000091.1 GCA_020053185.1 Deltaproteobacteria bacterium
CCCTAAAGGCATTCATGGGCTCGGTAACTGTGCATGCAAATGAAGAGCAGCTTAAAGCTGATGTTCTTGCCTACAAACAGGGTCCGATCAGATGGGTAAGGAGATCCGAACAGTACAAGCATATCCCAGGCGGCATGAAAGCGCTTCGCGTCATAAATGACATCATACATTACAGGAATGTTGCAACCGTGCCTGTGGCATTCAATGCTCCGTTCCGCCTTGACTCAGTGCTCACTTCTGCAGTGATCAGATTCGGAACCGACTACAGCGAAGAGGTTCTTGGATCAAAACTTTACAGCTCTACCAACCCCAAAGGCTTTTTAGTGAATGGCAAAATGGATGAGACTGAAAAAAACTTCTCTAATACTGAACTTGATGAGTGGAGAATTATCACAGGTTCGTTCGGCACATTTATTACACGCACTATTCTTACTCCCGAGATTAAGAGGGATATCAGCATTACGATGGGACTTATTGATAATATTGACCAGAAATACCCGCCGGAAAGATTCCCGGGAACCATCGGCTATCTTTATCAGGATTGGAATATCGGCCATCTCGCCAAGGGCAAATATTATCTTTTCTTAGAGTTCTACTATCCTCCTCATTACAAAAGCGGGGACGAGGCTCAGTATGTGAACTATATCGATCATCCGCTTAAAGAGCAGGTGGGCAATCAGTCAGGCGTAAGTCAGTTGCTGATAATCCCTAATGTGGGAAAGAAATATCTATAAGAACTGAAAGACGGGAGAGATAATACGGATTGTTTCCGTTATCTCTCCTGCAAGTACTTCACAAAATCTAAGGGATGCGCAAGTAAAAGCTTTGCGCCGTTTTCAATAAGTTCTTTTTTATCCCTGAAACCCCACAGCACGCCCACAGGAAACATGCCTGCACGCGTGGCTGTTGTCATATCAATGCTTGTGTCTCCGATGAAAAATATCTTATCCGGTTTTATGTTCAGAGTTTTTGAAATCTCTATTGCAGAAGCAGGATCAGGCTTCGCGGGAAAACGCGGGGTAATGCCAGAGACTACCTCAAATTTCCAACTGGCAAGAAGTTTTTCTGCCATTTCTTTGGTGAATTCATCGAGCTTGTTCGAGAGTATTGTCATCTTGATGCCCCTGGAACTAAGCGCATCAAGAAGCTCTGGAATCCCATCATAGGGTATTGATTTGTCTGCATAGTGGATTCTGTAGATTGCGCGCATAGCTGCTACACATTGCGCAACGGTTTTTTCATCGCGACTTTGCTCAGGAATGACTCTGTATGCGAGCATTTCGAGCCCATCGCCCACATAAGCCCTGTATGCATCCAACCCATGAGGAGGGAACCCAAACTTGGCAATCGCAGCATTCATGGAATCAGCAATATCCTCTAAGGTATCAAGGAGAGTGCCGTCCATGTCAAAGATCACTGCTTCGCATGGCGGAATATCAGAAGATGAATGTTTTTTATCCATAATATTTACAGATTACTCAAAAAGATCTGAAATGAAAAGCATAAAGGTTCAGCTAAAATCAGCGGATAAAAAATCGATGCTTTGTTACATGAGAATATGTTTGTCCTGGATTGAGTATTGGAGATGGGAACTCTGGTTTATTTACTGCATCAGGAAAATACTGGGTCTCAAGGCAGATAGCGCCATGTTTTTCAAAGATCGCTCCCCCGGATCCTTTTATCCCATCAAGAAAATTACCTGTATAGACCTGAATGCCGGGCATTGTGGTGTATACTTCCATACACCGGCCGCTTTCAGAATCATAAAGCCGCGCAGCAAAGGGCAGCTTATCGGTTGAATCTGCGATTACAAGGCAGTGATCATAGCCACTCTTTGTGCTGACGATGTCTTTTTCTACAGGCTTTGGTTTTGTGAAATCAAAAGGTGTATTACGCACATTTCTTATTTCACCTGTAGGGATTAGTTGTTCATCGGTTGGCAGATAGCGCTGGCAATTAAGCATAAGTTCATGGCCAAGAATTGTGCCAGAACCTGCGCCTGCAAGATTCCAGTATGCATGATTTGTGAGATTAACCGGAGTGGGCTTATTTGTTGTTGCCATATATTCGATGATAAGTTCATTGCTTTCATTCAGGCAATAAGTCACTGTCACATTAAGATTTCCTGGATAACCCTCTTCGTTATCTGGACTGAAACATGAAAGCTTTATTCCAGCACTATTACGATCATCAAAAGGCTCTGCATTCCAGATCTTTTTATCAAATCCTTTTATCCCCCCATGGAGATGATGCTTGCCATTTTCATTACAGGCAAGCGTGTATGTTTTTCCATCAATTGCAAAAGAACCTTTTGAGATCCTGTTTGCATATCTTCCTACAATGGCACCAAAATACGGATGGCCTGCAAGGTATTGCTTTAACAAATCAAAACCAAGAGTGATCTCGCCTGGCCTGTTGTTTCTGTCCGGCATTTTAAGCGACTGTATGATGCCGCCATAGGTGATGATGCTTATCTGTAATCCGGCTGAATTTGAAATCGTGTATTTTTCGATCTCTCTGCCTTCAGGCGTTTTTCCAAATGACGCTTTTGTGATCCGCATTAGTTCACTCTTTCGCTACCGGCTTATACTCTTTCTGCTTATGCATTAGAGTCAAGCCGCGGAAGATCTCTGGAGAGCTGATGGATAAATATCCCTACCCAACCATACACAAAAAAGAGCCAGAAAGGCGCCCTGCCGAAAAAATCTTTTTGCACAAATTCATAGTATCCGAGCCTCGGATCGAGCAAAACCCATTCTGAAAAAGGACCCATAAGCGCTACAATAACAAATATAAGAACCTGATGTTTTGAATGAAAGATAATCACATAGATGAGCGAGAGCATAAACAAGAGCATAGATACTGATGCATGATTAGGATTGCCGGTAAACACATCTCCAATCACATACCCGAGGATGATAAAGAAAATGCAAGCAGGCATCAAAACCTTAGACCCGGGACCAGTAGGAATCTCGGGTCCCCAGAACGGATCGAGCACATACAATCTAAACAGTGTCCAGAAGATCAGAACAGCCACACCGATAAGACCCATCTGGATCGGAAGATAAAATGGCCAGTTTGCTTTCGTGATGGTAAGCGCATTATCAAAAAGATATCGCTCTGCGCCAACATAGGTATGGTAAAAATCAAGCGGCGCAACAATAAGAGCACCTGCAACAAAAGCCCAGAAACATGCCTTTATCCATTGTTTTTTCCCAGTGCCCATATCGCGCTCCTTTTGTGTTTGGATAAGTGATTCTAGATTGCCAGCGTCGCACCGTCAAGCCTTTACATTTAAAAGAGATTTTTTGACCCTGTAATGCTGATTGATTTAAATACTGGGCAAAGGAGCTTTCATGGTTCTCAGATATTTGATGATCTTTATGTCTTTATCTGGGAAGACTATACTCAGAACAACTGCAACACCTATCTGATCACTGGAAGCAAAAACATTCTCGTGGATGCTGCAGGAATAAATCTTGTGGGAGCGCAGCACTAAGATCTAGTAAAACGTAAAGCGTGAATATTTTTGGAATAATAAGCTCCGACCAGGGCTTTATCAGGCCTGATCGGAGTTACTGCTCTTAAGGAACACATACTCAGTGCTTATGTTGCACTTCCTGTTTTGTTTCTTTTGCCTTGCCATGATGCATGTCAGAAGCTGAAATATCCATGTGAATCTTTTCTACATAATGGATGAATGTCACATATGCCTCGACATACTCGCGGCCTGCATTAACGCTTTTTCCTGCATGCTTTTTCTTTTCAACTACCTCGTTGAATTTCTCACGAATGCTGTCTGCAATGCTTTCAGAAATATCTTTTATCAATGGATCAATCGCTCCCGTCTCCACAGCCTTGTCAGCAGCTTCTATGCCTGGCTCAACCTCGGTTCCTGCTGGTTTTATACCATCGTATGGCGCGCCCTCTCCTGCACGATGAACCCGCACGAGTGTTTCAAAAAAGTACATATCAGCAAGCTCTTTTGCCTGGGGACTCAGTTTTCTTACAGTCAGGGTTTTCTCAAATGCAGCTTTAATCTCTGCCTCATCTTTTTTCTGAACCCACAC
>JAGVNP010000150.1 GCA_020053185.1 Deltaproteobacteria bacterium
CTATAAGAACATCGGCTTGCCGGTAGTCATCATGCTCTCGGCCATCTTCTGCGTGTTCTCCGTTTTCCAGAGTTCGACAAATGTCTCTCTCTCGAGTGTCTGGAGATATTCTTCGCTGACTAGCGTACCCTGTGGCACATCTCCACCTGACATGCAGTAGCAGATTTTTTTGGCGATGAACTCCATGTGCGGGGTGATGTAGCCGCCATTCTTCATATTGAGCATCTCTGCCCAGATCATGCCATGTGCCTCTCTGCCAAATACCGGGATCTTTTTCTTTGCAGGTGGGGCATATCCGTCATCAACCATCTTGAGCACTTCTTTTTTGGCTTCGCCAATTAGGTTGTCTTTGTTCATGACGATTCTGTCTTTTGGCCCGATCATTCCATTTGCTCTTGCCTCGGCAGCAGACTTGGTAACCTTAGCCTGTGCAACGAGCATGAATGCCTGCACAAAGAATCCGCCCAGATCGGTTATTTTTGATATATCCGGCTTGTTTTCAATGGTCTTTCTCCAGAGGTTGATCATACCGCCGCCGCCAGGAATAAGTCCTGCACCGATCTCTACCAGACCCATGAACAAATCAGTATGGGCAACAATCCTGTCTGCTGACAGACATACTTCACAGCCTCCGCCAAGGGCCATGCCGAATGGCGCAGCAACTACCGGGAAGTGAGAATAACGTGTTCCCATCATTCCTGTGTGGGCATTTTTAATAAACTGGTCGATTTCAGAGAATTTTCCTGCTTTTGCAAGGCCGAGCATGTATGCAAGGTCTCCGCCTGCAGAAAATGCTCCAGGCATGCCGCCTGCCTGATTTCCGATTACAAGGCCGACACCATTTTTATCAACATATTCTCCGGTTTCAGCCATGAAATCAACCATATCCTTATTGAGTGCATTCATCTTGGAATGGAATTCCAGACAGAAAACACCGTCGCCAATATCAATAAGTGAGCAGGAAGGAGAGGCTTTTACCTCTTTCTTCTCTTCCTTGAGCATGGCAAGTTGAATTGCCTTGTCGCTTACTCTGACCGGCTTATAGCTCTCTGATGCAAAGTCATAGAACAGTCTTTTGCCTTTTTCTACCTTGTAGAAGGATGTAGCGCCTTTTTTGAGCATCTTTTTTACATTTTCAGGCACCTTGAGTCCTTCTTTTTCCATCTTTGCCACGGACTCTTTCACTCCGATTGCATCCCATGTCTCGAATGGGCCCATTTCCCAGTTGTAGCCCCATTTCATGGCATTATCGATCTCGACAACAGTATCAGAGATCTCTGGGATACGGTTTGCAGAATAGATGGCAGTATTTGCCATGACCTTCCATGCGAATTTGGCGCCCTTGTCTTCGCCGTACACAACAGCCTTGAGGCGGTCAGACAAAAATGCTGCTTTTTTCGCTGCAGTTAAGCAATCAAAAGAAGGTTTTTCAAAAGTCTCATATTCGCCGGTAGATGGATTAATGACCTTTTTGATCTTCTTCATCTCAGGCGTTCTTTCGGATTTATAGAATCCGGCCTTTGTCTTGTTGCCGAAAAGTTTTTTCTCGATCATGGTTCTAACGAACTGCGGAACCTGGAATACATCTCTTTCATCATCAGCTGTGCAGAGTTTGTAGGTGTTGTCAGAGACATGCACCATGGTGTCAAGTCCGACCAGGTCGCTGGTTGCATAGATAGCTGTCTTTGGTCTTCCCATTGGAGCGCCAAAGAGTGCATCAGCTTCAGGAATGGTAAGACCGTCAGCCAGCATGACCTGCATGGTCTTGCAGATTCCATAGATACCGATGCGGTTTCCGATGAAGTTTGGTGTGTCTTTTGCCCACACAATACCTTTTCCAAGTCTCTTCTCGCCGAACTCGCTGATCAGGTCCAGGATTTCCTTCTTTGTTTCTGCGCCTGGAATGATCTCGAGCAGATGCATGTAGCGCACCGGGTTGAAGAAATGGGTTCCAAGAAAATGCTCTTTGAAGCTCTTGCTTAAACCCTCAGACATTGACTGGAGCGGTATACCTGATGTGTTTGAAGAAATAATCATATCAGGTTTGCGTACGCCATCAATGCGTTTGAAGAGTTCCTGTTTGATTTTCAGGTTCTCTACCACAACTTCAATAATCCAGTCGCAGTCAGCGAGTTTATTGAAGTCATCCTCTAAATTGCCGATCTTGATGAGTCCCAGATCGTCTTTGGAATACAGAAGAGGTGGTTTTGCCTTCTGCAGGGCTTCAAGCCCGGCAGCCACGATCCTGTTTCTGGCTTTAGGATCCTTTTTCTCCTCTTCCTTCAAGTCGAACGGCACAATGTCTAACAGCAATACTTCGACACCTGTACCGGCAAGGAGAGCTGCTATTCCGCCGCCCATTATTCCAGAGCCGATAACCCCTACCTTTTTGATTCTCCTAACCATATTGCCTCCTGTGTCTATTAATTTTGTCGCTGAAACATTGAAAACTGAATCATTATTCATAATAATACGGAAAAGGGGTACCAAAAGCAAGCGTATTTTTCATTATTTTTCTTTCTATCGGCAGATTTTCCATCGTTTACTCGCTTGTGGGATCAGGACTCTTGTATTATAGTGCTTTTATTGATGATATATCGAATAAATCATAGTTAGGGAGAGGTTAGGTGAAGATCACATCCTCAGAAGTTGAGCATGTAGGAAAGCTTGCACGGATCAAACTCAGCGATGACGAGAAAAAAAGATTCTTAAGCGAGCTGAATGCTATCCTTGATTATATGGATATGCTCTCTTTGGTTGACACAAATAACATTGCTCCCACAACCCACACCCAGAACATCATCAACGCGTTGCGGGAAGATAGGATAAAGCCCTCCCAGGATGTAGCTGATGCACTTTCCAATGCGCCCGAAGTAAAAGAAAGCACATTCAGGGTGCCAGGGGTGATTGAATAAAATGATGAATGTAACTACTCACGTAGTCAGGCTGAAGCTGTTTAGGCTGAAGGGATCAGAAGAGTGCGATTGCCGCGTTTTGGCGGAGAAACAGCAGACTCTCGCGCCAAACATGGTTTCAAAATGCGGCGTATTCCTGCTTTTCCTGACAGTCTTCAGTCTTCAGCCTATCTACCTGAGCTGTTAATTTTGAGTTAGATGGGCAGAATTAATAAATTATGAAAATAGAAGATCTGAAAAAGAGTTTTAGAGAGAAAAGTCTAAGTCCAATTACGATCACAGAAGATCTGTTGGAAAAAATAAAAAAAGATGACCTCAATGCATATGTCACGATAGATGTAAAAGGTGCGATTGCTGCTGCAGAAGCGGCAGAGGAATCTTTTAAAAAAGGTAAAGAGTCGCCCCTTACCGGTATTCCTATTGCAATAAAAGATAATATCTGTACCAAAGGGATAAAAACAACCTGCGCATCAAATATATTATCGAATTTTATTCCCACGTACGATGCCCATGTGGTGGAAAAACTAAGGGCAGCAGGTGCAGTTATCCTAGGCAAGGCCAATATGGATGAGTTTGCAATGGGTTCGACCACTACCACGAGCAATATTGGGCCTACTAAAAACCCATGGGACAAGACAAAAACACCTGGCGGATCGAGCGGAGGATCTGCTGCAGCAGTTGCAGGAGGATTGTGCGTGGCGTCCATGGGTTCAGATACCGGTGGTTCTATAAGACAGCCTGCAAGTTTTTGCGGTATTACCGGACTGAAACCCACATATGGTTCTGTTTCTCGGTATGGTCTTGTTGCATTTGCCTCATCCCTGGATCAGATCGGACCAATGGCAAGAACTGCAAAGGATGTTGCCACCATCTATGACGTGATAAAAGGACATGATAAGCAGGATTCTACCAGTGTCAATATGGCATATTCGCCAACACCACCTAAAGCCCTTGATATGAAGGGAATAAAGATCGGCGTGCCAAGGGAATTTTTTGGCGAAGGTTTGAATCCTGAAATAGAAAAGGCAGTTCGCGATGGTACTGCATCTTTTAAAGAACTCGGGGCAACAATTGTTGATATCGATCTTCCTCACATACGCTACGGGGTTGCAGTGTATTATATTATCGCAACGGCTGAGGCCAGCTCAAATCTGGCACGGTATGACGGCGTCAGATACGGTCTGAGAACCGGTGGAGCGGAAGATCTCATCAATATGTATATGGAGACGCGGGCAGCAGGATTTAATGCAGAAGTGAAGAGACGGATCATGCTGGGCACCTATGCGCTCTCTGCCGGCTACTATGACCAGTACTACAAAAAAGCATCCCAGGTAAGAACACTAATCATTCGGGATTTTAATGAAGCATTTAAAAAGTGTGACATGATTGCAGGTCCTACCACACCAACACCTGCATTCGGTTTGACTGAGATGCTGGATGATCCTTTAAGTATTTATCTTCTGGATATCTATACCATACCGGCAAATCTTACAGGACTTCCAGGATTGAGTATTCCTTGCGGATTTACAGGCAAAAAGCTTCCCATCGGCTTGCAGCTCATGGCACCTGCATTCAAAGAAGATATGCTTTTGCGTGCAGGAATCTCATTTCAGGATCACACAACATTTCATGAGGCAAGACCATGAAAGAATATGAGGCCGTCATAGGTCTTGAGGTGCATAGCCAGCTACTCACTGAAAGCAAGGTTTTCTGCGGCTGCTCTACGCGATCTGGCCAAACACCAAATATCAACACCTGTCCGGTCTGTATTGGTATGCCGGGAGTGCTTCCTGTATTAAATAAAAAGGTAGTGGATTTCGGGATAAAGCTCGGTCTTGCAACCAATTGTAAGATCGCAAAGACAAACATATTTGCAAGGAAGAATTATTTTTATCCTGATCTTCCAAAAGGATACCAGATTACGCAGTATGAGAATCCTCTTTGTGAACATGGGTATCTGGACATTGATATAAATGGAGGATCAAAGCGTATCGGCATTACCCGTATCCATATGGAGGAAGATGCAGGCAAGTCAATACACGAAGGCAAAAGCAGCCTCATTGACTTTAATAGATCCGGTGTGCCGCTTCTCGAAATTGTGTCTGAGCCTGATATCAGGAATACAGAAGAGGCAGTCTCTTATCTGAAGGAACTGCTGCAGGTTTTGATGTATCTTGAGATCTGCGATGGAAACATGGAAGAAGGATCTTTTCGATGCGATGCAAATATCTCGGTGCGGTC
>JAGVNP010000007.1 GCA_020053185.1 Deltaproteobacteria bacterium
AGTGGAAAATGACTGGGTAAGGGACAATCCAATATTTCGCGATGCAAAGCAGAAAAATTGGCTTCGCACTTTGATCATGTGGTACTACGCGCCAAACGAAAAAGCGATTATGGAACTGGTGCTCAAGCTAACCCGTAGATTACCGCGAAACAGGGTTGGCGAGTTGCTGGCACGCGGCGCGGCCTGGTTAGCAGACGAACTGCTGACATTCAACGTGGTCATGACACGTGGCGAGCTGTTCGATTTCATCAATTCCCTGCCTGATGATTTTAAGATCACGCTCGGCAATTGTCCGTGCAAAGAACTGACACAATCCGATGAAAAACTGGACGGAAGATTACCGGGAGAGACCGACTTCAGCTGCACCTGTCCTCTTGATACAGATGTACAGATCGGATCTGCATCAAGATTTTACGAGCAGAAAGTGCCGACCTTTAAATTCATCACAAAAGATCAATTAATAGAGCATGAAAACAAACTGCTCGATCTCGGGCTTGTCCCGAATGTGTATCTTGTATGCCTCGGCGAATCAGCCATCTGCAACTGCTCGCCAAAGACCTGCATTCCGTTCATTGCAAATCGCGAAGTCGGCGCATACAGGCTGAAAAACATACGGCAAGGCAAATATGTCGCCAAGCGCCGCGAAGGACTCTGTAAAGGATGTGGCGAATGTTTGTCGCTGGCAGTCTGCCCGTTCGAGGCACGGCAATTGATCGAGACTAAAGACAACAAGTACAGTGATATAAAATCAAAGGATCGCTGTTTCGGCTGCGGTAAGTGCTCGGAACACTGTAGCCAGCAGGCCATTGAAATGGTACTGCGATAGCATATTCCCTTGCTCGCCGAAGCAATAGTATATATGGACTTTTTTCAGTTCTTTTTTCGCTGTAGGTTAAAATATGGGAAGTCCCCTAATTCTCAGGCCAATTAACGATTTTTTATATTTCTGACGATATGATATTAATGTGGGAGGTGGACATGTGATGTTTGCAGGCATAAAAAAACAGAATCTCAAATTTTATCTAGTGTTTTTTTTAGTAGTGGTATGCGTTGATATCGCCCTTTACGTTGCCTTTATAAAAGACGTAGAGATAGCTTATACGCATTTTTTCTATGTCCCAGTTATCTTAGCAGCTATGTGGTATCGCAAAAAGGCTATGTATGCGGCAGTTTTTCTCAGCTCTATTTATCTTTTTGTGTCCTATTACTCTCTTAATGTTGCGCTCCCGGTTACTGTCTCAACAGGGGTTGTACTTATAATGGTGGCATATGTAGTAGGAATAGCGAGTGAAAGGCAGGCTAAAGCCGAGGATCTGATCGAGACATCCCTGAGAGAAAAGGAACTCCTCCTCAAGGAGATCCGTTATAGGGTAAAGAACAACATGCAGGTTATCAACAGCCTCTTAAGCCTTCAGAGTAAGTATATAACGGATAAAAAGGCACTGGAATCATTTAAGGAGACACGCGGCCGGGTGTTGGCCATGGCCCTTGTTCATGAGGAACTCTATAGCTCTGGAGATCTTTCAAAGATATCTGTATCTCATTATATTGAAACCATGGCTAATCAGCTCTTTCGGGTTCACAATATCGATCACGAGATTGTTACCATAAAGACATCCGTTGAGGATGTAGTTCTCGGTATTGATATGGCTATACCCTGTGGGCTTATTATCAGCGAGCTCATCTCCAATACCCTCAAACATGCCTTCCCTGATGGACGGAGGGGGGAGATCTTCATTGGGCTGCATCAGGATAAAGATTCCATAATACATCTAATGGTGAAAGATAATGGCATGGGTATGCCTCAGGATGTGAATCTCGATGACCCTGATACACTTGGCCTCCTGTTAGTTAAGATTTTAGCGAGACAGCTCGATGCGAGTGTTGCTGTTGAGCGTGAGGGCGGGACAACAATAAAACTAGACTTCAAAGTAAAAGAACAACCGGACAGTATGATATCTCCTAAAGTCTGAATAAAAAAGAATAGCTAAGGGGAAGTAAATGGAGCAAAAAAGGATTGTAATCGTTGAAGACGAGTTGCTCCAGGCCACTGTCATGAAGGATAGCCTGGAGGGTCTTGGATATGCGGTCCCTGCTGTAGTAATTACAAATAAAGATGCTATAACGGCTGCAGAACTAATACGTCCTGATTTAATCCTTATGGATATTGGTTTAGCGGGGAAAATAGATGGGATCGAGACAGCAAAGGAGATTCGTGAGCGTTTTCATATCCCAATCATGTATGTCACTGCATATGCAGATGAAAAGACAATGGAGGCGGCTAAGAAGACTGATCCCATAGGATATTTAATCAAACCTTTTGATGAATACAACTTACGAAAAGCAATCGAAGAGGCCTTTACCAAAATGGCCAATGATATCTCCAAAAAAGAGCATACCAGTTAAACCTCAAGGTTTTGATGCACGGCAATTGATCGAGACCAAAAACGGCAAATACAGCGATATAAAATCAGCCGATCGATGTTTCGGCTGCGGTAAGTGCTCGGAGCACTGCGCCCAGCAGGCCATTGAAATGGGGCTACGTGAGGCGTAAGGGGTTTAGGCTGAAGGTCGAAGGCTTAATCCAGAAACCGCAATTCGAAATGTTTCACTTGTCAATGATAAAGATCTGACC
>JAGVNP010000282.1 GCA_020053185.1 Deltaproteobacteria bacterium
CGCATAAATTGTATTGACCAACTTCCCTAAATCTTGTTTCAGTTTTTCCAATGAAATCATATTTCCAATAATAATGTCCTTTTCAATTTTGGTTTCTAAGGCCTTTAAGTTGTCTCCATAAACTTTATGGTATTGCTCCTCGATCCAATCTGAATGAGATTCCCATCCTTTTTCTTTAATATGATGAATGAAGTCGATCATGAATTGATTTGCATGAAACCACTCACCGGTTAAGTTTGTTCTTTTAAAAAGTTCGTGAACTTGAGACTCGATTTTCCGAGCCTCCTCTTCAGATGTATTGATGGCGTGCAGTACTTCGATCTTATGGGGATTTCCAACCTGAACACTAATCATTCTTTTGGCTAAATCAGTTGCAATGCCAACTTTAATTGCATCCCCAGTCCGAATAAAGTAAACATACATAATTTATCCTTCTCCGTAAGTTTTTATACACTGTAACTAAGATTTTGTCACATGCGAGAGAAAGTCAACATATCTTGATAATCATTCTAAGAATGTCACCTGCGCTTCTTTGCGTGGTGGGATCTTGCAGAATGAGAGGTCTTTCTGGGGTATGCCGAGGCTGATTATCATGTGCATCTTTTGTCCAGGCGGAAGATTTAAGCCGGTCTTTTTCAGTCCACGGCCTGCGTGTGCCAGACCTTCTTTCAATAGCCCGAGTATACAAGTTCCTAATCCCATGGCATGAGCCTGGAGCATAATGTTGTATCCGGCCAGGACAGCGTTAACAGCAGAATCCGGCCTATCAGGGCCATGCACCACGATCAGACACGGGGCATCCCAGACCATCTCGATCCTGCCAGTCTCCTTATAGATCGCCAAATGACGCTTCAGGCGAGGTGTCATTGTCATAAGCGTTTCAAATGTGCCCTTACCTGCAAACAAACGTATGAGCCAGCGGCCAGGCTTATAAGAGAGGATCTTGACCAGACGGCGATAAAAATTAAGAGCACATTCGCCCAGGGCCTTGACCCGCTCCTGACCATAGATCACGACAAAGCCGAAATCCTGGCTGTTGTGTCCGCTGGGAGCATAGCGTGCAGCATTCAACAGCCGGGTGATCTGCGTCTGGGACGGAACTATATCCTGATAACATCTGATGCTGCGCCGGGTACGAATCAGATCAAGAGTAGCTTTTTCATCTGGAAGCGAAGGGAGCGGCTCAAGTACATCATTCTTGTATTCTGTAAGGCTAAGCGCATTGTCTACTGGACAGACAGCCAGACAGTGGCCACAGCCAAGGCAGTTATCCGCAGCCTGCGGTTGCAGGCTCACTTCCCCGCTCGTTGCGAGCAAGAAATTTTGGCGGCTGCATGCTTTTACGCATGCGCCGCATTCAGTACAGTTCTGTATATTGTGAATGATCATCTAGCTAGACCTTTGCATAATTACCCTTGCTGTCATTCCGGGCTTGACCCGGAATCCAGGAAACCATTGATGCGGATTCCCGCCTGCGCGGGAATGACAAATATGTGCAGTTTATTCTATTGTGCAAAGGTCTCCCAGCGTTTCGTTCCCCGCAAATTCGGGGCAACTAATCAATGATCAATCCTTACGATACATGCCAACAACTACAGCGCCGCCAAGACCGATATTGTGCTGAAGACCGATCTTAGCTCCTTTCACCTGGCGAACACCTGCCTGACCTCTAAGCTGCCAGACCAGTTCTGCGCACTGGGCAAGACCGGTTGCGCCAAGCGGATGTCCTTTCGACAGCAAGCCGCCTGATGGGTTTGTAACCACTTTGCCGCCATAGGTATTATCACCGTCCTCAATGAATTTTTCCGCTGTTCCCTCAGGAGTCAGGCCGAGCCCTTCATAGGTGATCAGTTCGTTGGCTGTGAAGCAATCATGCAGTTCAACCACATCAACTTCATCAGGACCAATGCCGGCTTTTTCGTATACTTCCTTGGCAGCCACGGCTGTCATATCATATCCGACGATTCTCATAGGACTCTTACCTTCAAAGGAACTGGTGAAGTCAGTCAGCATGGATTGGGCCGCAATATAAACCGGGTTGCTTATATTGTGCTTTTTTGCAAAATCATCCGAGCACACAATCGCTGCTGCAGCTCCGCATGTCGGCGGGCAGCACTGTAGTCTGGTGAGAGGTGGCGCTTGTGGTGGAGAAGCAAGCACTTCTTCCAGAGTCACAAGATTTCTGAAAATAGCCCGTTCATTGTGTTCTGCATGTTTTCTAGCTTTGACCGTGATCTTTGCAAACGTCTCATTTTTGGTGCCGTATTTCTGCTGATGCTCTAACCCTGCACCGCCAAACAACTGTGCTGCTGGCGCTGAGCCTGGAAATGGCGGGGTAATTTCATATAATTTTTCGAAAAATGTCTGCATAGGAATCGGCCGGTCATTAAAGACAATACCAAGAGCGCCCGGGGTCATCTGCTCAAAGCCCAGGGCCAGGGCACATTCAACAACACCAGTTTCAACTGCCTGACGGGCCAGGAACAAGGCATTCGATCCGGTTGAGCAGTTATTGTTGAGATTGAATACTGGGATACCTGTCATACCCACGCTATACAAAACCTTTTGTCCGGCACAGCTGTCTGCATAAACCCAGCCTGTATAGGCATGCTGTATTTCTTTGTAATCAACACCGGCATCCTTGAGCGCGTCCAATAGAGCTTCTTTGCCCATATCCGTGTAGGTTCTCAGGGCTTTGGGTGAAGTAAATTTTGTCATTCCAACACCAATCACGTTAGCTTTTCTCACATTATCCTCCTTAGTTTAATTTATGATAATACCTGTTGATCAGGGCATATCCACTTTACTTTCGCGTGAGCTTTAATATCTCTGCAATAAGCTCAGTGCGGTCAAAATACACTTCATTGCGCTTTATCAAGCCAGCTTCATTAAACTGAACAAAACATACTCCGATGCACTCGATGGTTTTGGGGCCAACAGGAATTTTTGCAAGCCACTTATTTAAGAATCCGTCTTGCAAAGGAATTCCTTCGATCTGCGTCCATACCCAGTTAGGGTTTTGTGCGAGAAGCTTTTTGAAATAGCCCAATAAGGCAGCCTTTCCCTTAACCCCGTCAGGAATAACCGGATCTAAATAAAATGCATCATCAGAATAAAAGTCGGCTAGTTTTTCAGGATTATTTCCTGTCCACGCAGGAAGCCACTTGGAAGCGAACTGCCTTGCCTGCTCTTTTGTCATCATCTCCATAAAAAAGTCCTCTATTTTAGCAGTTCGAATAGTCCAGAAGCAGCTGCCCGTTTGTCAAATGTGAGCACGTTGTCGCAACCCGAGAATCTTGCAGACTGGGCAATAAGGAGATCTGAAAGCTCCACTTTTAATTCCCGCGCCGAGGAGACAAAACTGCGTAGCATTGGCTGCGCCTCAAATTTAAGAATAGGCATCAGCAGAAGATCCTCAATGGAATCCAGTATTTCTTGTCTCGAAACATCATAAACAGACTCAAGCACCCAGATGGTCTCAATAATAACAAGGATTGGAACGAATAAGACTTCCTTGCTGGCCTCTATTTTTTTGAATTTTCGATAAATAATTTCTGCCTGAAGTTCATCATCACGCACAAGGAATCGAACCAGTACATTCGTATCCAAGGCTTTCATCTGAAACTCGCTTTTATCTTTTGCCGTATCGCAGCATCCATATCTCCAATAGAAACAGGCTTTTTCCCATGCTTGTATAATCTTCCGAACACATCCGCAACTTTCTTGCTTACTGGCCTGAAAATAGCCTCTCCCTTTTCAGTAACAACAAGCTCAACCTTATCACCCGGATGCAGTTTTAAGGAGTCCCGAATTGATTTTGGAATTGTTACCTGCCCTTTTGTTGTCAAAGTTGTTAAAGCCATACAGCGCTCCTTACCTTTATCATTTTTCTTACTTTATGGTAAGGCAAAGCACATTGCTAGTCAACCATTTTTTTGATTGGCTCTCAGTTTTCAGGATAGAAGGATTGGCTAGCACTCTGTGCCTTAAGTGCCTTTGTCCCTCATTAGACACCTTACACCTTATTTACGACAGTCATTGATTTTTTTAAGGAGATTGGGTTAGTATCGATGAGATATGAAGGTATATATAATCGGAACAGGCCCTGGCGATCCGGAGCTGCTCACATTAAAGGCAGCACGCATTATTGGTGAGTGCGATGTTGTGGTCTATGATGACCTTATTCCGCATGCAATCCTGGCGCTTGCAAAACAAGATGCCAAAAAGGTCTATGTGGGAAAGCGCGGAGGAAAACCGCATATAAAACAGGATGAGATCAATAAAATCCTGATTGACCTTGCTCAAAAAGGACATAGCGTTGCCAGGCTCAAAGGCGGCGACCCATTTATATTCGGCAGAGGCGGCGAAGAAGCCTTATTCTTGAAAAAACACAATATTGATTTTGAGGTCATTCCGGGCATTACATCAGCCATTGCTGCACCGACTGAGGCTGGCATTCCGGCTACACACCGCGGACTCGCCTCGTCGTTTTCGATCATCACTGCACATGAAGACCCGACCAAGGATGAAACTTCACTTAACTGGTCTGTTATTGCAAGGCAAACAGGCACGCTTACCTTTCTCATGGGCGCATCAAAAATTGCATCCATTGCAGAAAGTCTAATGAAACACGGCATGGACAAAAAAATGCCGTGCGCACTTATCGAGGATGCAACAAGCGGTGTAAGCAGGCACGTGATCTCCACACTCAAAGATGTCGGGGCACTCAGTATCAAAAAGAAAATCAGCTCGCCATGCGTAATGCTTGTAGGCAAAGTGGCAAACTTAAGCAAAAAACTTTACAAATCAAAAGATCTAGCGCTTAAAGGTAAAACTATACTTATCACCCGGCCGCACCATCTGGCATGGGAGACCAGTCTGCTCTTTTCTGCTCTTGGCGCAAAGACATTTGTATATCCGCTGGTCGAGATCAAGCCGATCAAATTTCCTTTGCCAAAGATAGAAGGCTACAACATGTTTATCTTCACCTCACAGAATGCAGTCGATATTTTTATGGAAAAAATGATTGCGTCCAAGCTCGATGCCAGAGCCTTTGCAAATAAAGAGATCTGGGCAATCGGGCCAAAAACACAGAAAGCCCTTAAGCGATATGGGATCATTGCTGACGGAATGGCATCTGAGTTCAGAGCTGAAGGCATAGTAAAAAAATTAGCTTCAAAGAACCTGCGTGATATGAGAATTTGTCTGCCGCGCGCACTTGAAGCAAGGCCATATCTGGTGGATGAGCTGACAGAAAAAGGTGCAAAAGTAGATGAGATATGGGTCTATGAAACAATCCTTCCGGGCCAGGCTGATGAAAATGAGTTTAGAGACATACTTGATAAGGTCAACACCGTGCTTTTCACCAGCCCTTCAGGTGTTAAGAATGCAGTTTCTCTTCTCAAGGACGATGCAAAAACTGTTTTTTCAGAAAAGATCACTGTAGCCATTGGCCCGGTGACTTCCGCTTGCATGGAAGAACTTGGCATGCACCCTACCCTTATTGCAAAAACATATACAGATGAGGGCATGATAGAAGCATTGAAAGGACTCCAAACGTGATAGGCATCTCGAAACTTTATTGCGGCACGGTTGAGGCATCTGATCCTCTCCGCTACGGAAGAAAATCAAAAGAGCTACCATCTCATCTTTTGCAATTTGCAGAAGATAAAAAACCCGTGGTTGTCTGGAATGTGACAAGCAAGTGCAATCTGCGCTGCGTGCATTGCTATGCAACTGCAAGCGATATAAAGCGCGAGATGGATACAAAGCAAGGACTCAATCTGATCAGCCAGCTCAAGGATTATGGCGCGCCTGTTGTCCTGTTCTCAGGCGGCGAGCCGCTTATCCGCGAGGATCTCCCTACCCTGATCGATGCTGCGGTAAAGGCTGAAATCCGTGCAGTGATTTCTTCAAACGGAACGCTTATTACCCGCGATACTGCCATGAAGCTCAAAGACTTAGGGCTATCATATATCGGCATTAGTCTGGATGGTATGGAAGCAGTCAATGACAAATTCCGCGGGGTAAACGGCGCTTTTTCAATGGCACTAAAAGGCATATATAATGCCATGAGCCAGGGCATAAAGGTGGGCCTGCGGTTTACTATCAATAAAGGGAATTATAAAGAGATTGAAGACATTTTTGACATGATGATGGTAGAGGGCATCCCGCGCATCTGTTTTTATCACCTGGTTTACACCG
>JAGVNP010000278.1 GCA_020053185.1 Deltaproteobacteria bacterium
ATTTCCATGACGCCGAGACGGTTTATAACCCTCATCAGGCGTTTGCTTGCCTTGTGAGGGCTTATAATAGTAACCTTTTTTATTGGTTCAATTGCCATTCTTACATCTCGCTGAATCGGGAAATGATGCGATCCACCTGCTGTTTGAGGGCGGCTTCTCCCATATTATCTATTTTGTGCAATTCCGCATTGAGTTCTTTTTCTGCATCAACGGTGGCCCTGCCTAAGTTGGCTTCTAATTTTTCTCTGTGGGCCTCAATTTTTTTATCAACTTCCTGTGTCAATGCCTGGCGGAATGTGTTCAGTTCAGCCTGAACATTTTCTTCAATATTTTTTGCTTCAGCGTGCGCATGTGCGAGTAAGGATTCGGCTTCTTTTTCCAATGAGACAATATCATCAACAAGCTTAGCCATATACCCCAATCTCCTCTTTAGTAGCTGCCTTGTGGCGGCTTTTTTATTAAGAGTCAATCACATGCCAGGCTTTTGGATTTTATTCTTTGGGTTTTTTGGATCGATCCTCGATCCTGCAAGAATCCGACATTCAGGTTCTAACGCCGAATCTGGGCAGGATATAGCGATTCAGTACAACCCATCCAACAATAACAGCAATAAAGATCCAAAAGCCTTCCATCGTTATGCCTCACAATACGCTATTTTATTATTTTAGCAGAAATAAAGCAAGGGCTTGTAGGGCAATATTTTTCTGAAAGCGATTAATTGACTAAACGGTCCCTTTGAGGAAGTTCACTGCATTATCGAACAAGATCATGCCCTGGCCTCGCTCTGGAAGAGAAATCCTGGTCCAAGATGGGTGATTCGTTTTATGGGTATATGCCTCGGGATGTGGCATGAGACCGAATATGCGGCCGGTTGCATCGCACATGCCTGCAATCGCGCAAGTAGATCCATTGGGATTTAGTGGATATTCCATGGTGGGATTGCCTTTGCTATCTGCATAGAAAAGACTGGCAAGGTTTTTGTCCATAATTTCGCGAAGAGTCTCTTCTGTATCGGTTACCACATTGCCTTCTCCGTGCCGTACAGGAAGCTCGATTATATCAATGCCTTTGGTGAATACGCAGGGACTGTTATTGTTTGCCTTGAGTCTTACCCAGCGGTCTTCAAAGCGGGCAGAGTTATTGAAGGTGATTGATGCCCGCCTGGCCCCCAAAGGATTACCAGGAAGCAGGCCGGCCTTTACCAGTGCCTGAAATCCGTTGCATATGCCAAGGATCAGGTGTCCGTCTTTGATAAAGGCAAAAATCTCATCAAGCAAGGTAGGGCCAGAGCCTTTTATCCTCGCATATTTGAACCGGATAGCCTGAACCTGGGCAGATCCAAGGTCGTCTCCATCCAAAAAGCCTCCAGCAAGGACAAGAAAGTGGTAATCTGTGATTCGGGTTTTTCCATTTAAGATATCGCTTATATGTACGATATCTGCTTTTGCTCCTGCATGAGAGCAGGCAAAGGCTGTCTCGATCTCGCAGTTTGTGCCGTTGCCCGATATGATAAGCGATTTTATTTTTTTCATTTTAAAAATCCAGCGTGGCTTTCCAGGCCGTTTTTAAGCCAGAAAGATCAGCATCAATCAATGTGTTTTGCTTCAACCCTTTTATCACAACGCGCGTAGCCGTTGTTGATTTTCCGATACATGCGGCATCATTGCCAAAAATCTTTTCAATATGAGCTTTGTTTTTCGGTTCAACTGCAATCAAGATTCTGCTTGCGGACTCAGAATATAAGAGCTCTGTTGCAGAAAGTTTTCCTTTTGCTGGAACGCATGAAAGATCCAGCTCAATCCCAATTCCGCCGGAAAATGCCATTTCCGTGGCTGCAATTGCAAGGCCGCCGTCTGAGAGATCATGCGCGGCAGAGACCAGACCCATATTGATTGCCTTATGGAGTTTTTTGTATCTGGCATATGCACTTTTTGCATCTACCTTTGGAACATTAGCTCCGATCTGGCCTAAGGAAGCAAGATATTCAGATCCGCCAAGTTCTTTTTTTGTGGTTCCGAGGATATAAATAAGATCCCCCGGATGCTTGATGTCCAGGGTAACTGCGTTTTCTGCATTTTTCATCTTACCGATTACCGAGAACAGGATTGTGGGCGGTATGGATATCTTTGTATCTCCAATAATATAATCGTTTTTCATGCTGTCCTTGCCGGATACGCAGGGGCAATCGAATGCAATTGTGTAGTCGTACAGAGCCTTGTTTGCCCGCACAAGCTGGGCAAGTTTATATTTTCCGTCAGGCGTTTTTTCGCTCTCCACGGGATCGCACCAGCAGAAGTTATCAAGGCATGCCCAATTTTCCGGATCTCCGCCTGCACACAAATAGTTTCGCAAGGCTTCATCAAGGCTGCACGCCGCCATATGATAGGCATCAATATCCGAGTATCTGGGGGCAATGCCATTTGATACCACCACTGCCTCCATGCTTTCGAGCAAGGGACGAACAACACCTGCATCAGAAGGGCCGTCATGGTCTTTGCCGGAAAGCGGCTTTATTACTGATCCGCCCTGCACTTCGTGGTCATACTGGCGGACTACGTAATCTTTTGAGCATATATTCAATCTCGATAGCATCTCGAGAAGTTTTTTATTCTGATCTTCGGGCTCAATGGTTGCAGCATCTTTAAGATCTTTTTCTTCCCATTTTGCATGAAGCTGCATCTTAGGCAACCCGTTGTGCAGGAAATCGAGAGAAAGATATGCAACAGTGTTTCCTTCGTAGGTGCAGTGGAAAAATCCTGTATCTGTAAATGTTCCGATCACCGTGGATTCAACTCCCATTTGTTCGGACAGGCTAAGAAAATCTTCGATCTTTTCTTTTGGCACTGCAAGCGACATCCTCTCCTGTGCCTCGGAAAGCAGGATTTCCCAGGGTTTTAATCCATGGTATTTCAAGGGAGGCTTTTCAAGCTCAAGTGTACACCCGCCACTGAGCAGGGACATTTCTCCAATCGAAGAAGAGAGTCCTCCTGCGCCATTATCTGTGATTGCAGCGTAAAGCCCGAGATCGCGCGCTCTGAGCAGAAAATCAGTGAGCCGTTTTTGCGTGATGGGATCTCCAATTTGTACTGCGGACGTGGGTGATTCTTCATGCAGTTCTTCTGATGAGAATGTGGCGCCGTGAATGCCGTCTTTTCCGATCTTGCCGCCAGCCATAACAATCAGATCCCCTGGATCAATCTTTTTTTCATGGGACGGTTTTCCATTGATCTTCACAGGCATTATTCCTGCTGTTCCGCAATACACAAGAGGTTTACCAAGATATCGCTCGTCAAACACAAGACAGCCGTTTACCGTGGGAATGCCAGACTTGTTTCCGCCATGCTCAACCCCTTCCCGAACTCCTTCGAAGATTCGTCTGGGATGGAGAATCCGTTTTGGAAGGTCTTTGTCATAGAAAGGAGAGGCAAAGCAGAATACATCGGTGTTGAAAATCAGCTTTGCTCCGATTCCTGTGCCGAACGGGTCCCTGTTCACGCCCACAATGCCGGTGAGTGCTCCGCCGTAAGGATCGAGCGCAGAGGGAGAATTATGGGTCTCGACCTTGAACACAAGGTGATAATCTTTATTGAATCGAATTACACCTGCGTTATCTGTAAACACACTCACGCAGATGTCTTTGTCTTTTCTCTTCTTTCTGATCTCATTTGTTGATCCCTGTATATAGGTTTTGAACAGGGAAGAGATCTCCTCTTTTTTTCCGGATTCCTCATAAGTGATGTTGGCACTGAATATCTTGTGCTTGCAGTGCTCGGACCATGTCTGGGCCAGAACTTCAAGCTCCACATCAGTGATGAGAGAATCAAGGAACTGTTTTTTTCTCAATTTTAAGGCACTGGGATCTCTGAAATAAGCCTGTATAACCTTCATCTCGTCAAGGGTTAAGGCAAGCGTTCTGGCCCTGGAAAGACTTGCCAGATCAGCATCGGAGATTTCAAGGTTGATGTTTTCTACTTGAGACTCGTTGTTTGAAGAAGCCAATACTTTTGGGATATAAGGAGAAATGCCGCTTTTAACATCCTGCGGCGAGAATATCCTGAATGATTGGATAAGGGAGTTTCCCAGAAAATCATAAGCTAATTTTTCAGCAAGAGCTCGGTCGAGAGATCCTTTAATAAGAAATGCCTTTGAAGAATAGACATCAAGGGTCTTTCCGGAGATTAATTTCAGGGCATTAGTTGAAGTGTGTCCGATGTTGTCTGTTACACCGGGTCTGAAACCCACCTCGATGTACCAGTCAAATTTCCGTGGCAGCTGGCTGTCTATCGCAATATCCTGGATTACCGGATCACAGAAGGCCTCTTTGAGCCAAAACTCATCGATATTTTCTTCATCTACAGAATACACATCCAGGCAGAAGATGGTCTCGATCGCATAGGAAGAGGCGTTTTTGATCTGGTGCTTTGTTCTTTCTCCGCGCGCATCAAAAAGATGTGGTTTAAGGCCGACTTCTATCCGGTGGGCCATTTAGATTTAAGCCTTTTCTTCTGCGGTTGCAGCTACCTGTCCTTCTAAGCTTTCCTGCAGGGATTTGCACTTTACGCACATGGTTGCGAAGGGCATGGCCTTCAGCCTCCCCACAGGGATCTCTTCCCCGCAGTCTTCGCAAAGCCCGTATTCTTTGGCATCCATCCTTTTTAAGGCAGCCTTTATCTGCTGGAGCTTCTGTCGCTCCCTGGAAGACAGGAGAAGATTGAACTCCCGTGATTGCTCAATATCTGCATCATCGAACATGTCGCCGATGTCCCGTTGCTCGTCCACGTTGGAGGATTTAATCCGTTCTTGCAGATCCCCAAGTATATCCTTTTCCATCTTTGAAAGGATCTCTTTGATAGTCTTCAGCTCTTTTACTCTTAACATTTTTTCCCCCACATTGTATTTGGAAGAAGGTTCTTTAAACAGATACAAGTTGCCATGTCAAGGAACAATTTTGCCTTACATGGCATGCAATGCTATTCTTCAAAAAAATCAAGAACTTGGTTGTTTTTTCCCAAAAGAAAAAGCGAAAATACTGCCCCTTGCAGGGTATATTTTGTTACTTTTCTGAAGCCTCCTCGCTCTCTTCCAGGATAATATCCTCCATATCAAGAATATATTCTCCAAGGTCGCCAGCCTTTGTAGCTTCTGCATCTTCCTTTGCTTCGGGAAACTCTCTCGCGTCTTTGGGTCTTCCGAGCATTCTCCGTCTTTTGCGCTTTGCCTCTTTCTTTTCTTCCTCATTTTTCATGTTTTCCCCGCACTTGGGGCAAATAGCTTCTGGCTTTTCCAGATCATAGAATTTGGTACCGCATTTAAAGCACTTGTGCTTGTTTCCGAGCTTCACGATGGTCTCCTTGTTTTTTCCTTTTGTTGTTTTCATAGAGAATATCCTTTTAGTTTATATAAGCATCATCTCCCGGAAGTCAATCCCTGAATAAAGGGATCAATAAGGCCAA
>JAGVNP010000212.1 GCA_020053185.1 Deltaproteobacteria bacterium
AACTACTTGATTTTATTACACCCAAAAATCTAAAAAACACCGGTTTGGGACTTTTCCGACAGCCTCTGTTGTTAAACTAATCCTTGTTATAATAAGGGGTACCCTTGAAACCGGTGAGCGAGAGCAGAAAAAATCCGGGAAAAAGCAAAACCTGAGCGAAGCGAATTTTTGCGGCCGGATTTTTTCAAATGAGCGAACGAACTCTTTAGAGCGGTTTCATCGGGGCGCCCTTTCTTTCGGTCGAGCAAAGAAAGGGACGAAGCACTGGTGCTTTCACGAGATTTGTATAGTTATTCGCACAGATCAAAACAACTGAATACCAACAACGGACAACTGACTGTTTTCATCAATCACTTGATTTTATGCTGAGAGCATGTATCCTTATTGGAATATAAGGAGGGGGTCATGAAGGTTAGCACAGTACAAGAGATGAGGGCGCTTGACCGTTACGCCATAGAGCAGCTTGGCATTCCTGAAGAGATATTGATGGAGAATGCAGGTATTGCATCCTCTATTGTGATCCAGAACGAGTTTGGCGTCCAAGATAGGAAATTTGTTGTGTTATGCGGAATCGGGAACAATGGCGGAGACGGCCTTGTTATTGCGCGAAAAATTCATTCCAATGGCGCTAAGGTAAAGGTGTTCATTCTGGGTGATGCAACAAAATTCAAAGGCGCAGCACTTTTAAATTTTCAGATGGCATCCAAACTTTCTATCGATATTCAGGAAGTAAAATCTCTCGCTTCAGTTAAAAATGAGATTGTTCGAAGCGATGCAGTGGTGGATGCCATGTTCGGCACTGGCCTTGATCGGGACGTGGACGGGATTTTCAAAAATGTTATCCGGTTGATAAATGAGAGTAAAAAGCCGGTGTTCAGTCTGGATATTCCTTCTGGAGTAAATGGCAATACAGGCCAGATCATGGGCTCGGCAGTAAAAGCAGATTTTACCATCACGTACGGCCTGCCAAAGATTGGGAATATGCTCTATCCTGGATATGATTATTGCGGAAAATTGTATGTATCGCATATCTCATTTCCGCCTTCCCTCTATAATGCAGATTCATTAAAAATTGCACTCAATGATCCAATCCCTCTTCCATCAAGGGCCAAGGCAGGACATAAAGGTGATTTTGGCGAGGTCCTGTTTATTGCAGGTGCGCGCAATTATTTTGGCGCGCCGTATTTTGCCAGCATGTCGTTTTTAAAGTCTGGCGGCGGGTACGCACGGCTTGCTTTACCAAAATCCATGACTGCATCGATCGCCAAAAAAGGCAAAGAATTGGTGTTCATGCCGCAGGAAGAAACTGATTCGGGCAGTATCTCTTTAAAGAACATGGATGCGCTTCTTGCGCTTTCGGAAAAGATGGATATGGTGGTAATTGGGCCTGGCATGTCGCTTAATGAAGAAACACAGCAGCTCGTAAGAGAGCTGGCTGTAAAGATCAAAAAGCCCCTGCTCATTGATGGAGATGGAATCACGGCAGTGTCAAGGGATCTGGAAGTGATCAGGAAAAGAAAGGCTAAGACTATCCTGACCCCGCATCTGGGCGAAATGGTGCGGATCACAGGGGTTAGCCCAACTGAAATCGATAAAAATAAGATAAACATATTACAGAAAACCTGTCAGGATCTGGATGTCATTATTGTTCTCAAGGGGGCGCATTCGCTTATTGGGTATCCTGACGGAAAGGTTTTTGTAAACTTAAGCGGGAATTCCGGCATGGCAACGGCGGGCTCTGGCGATGTGCTCGCAGGTGCTATTGCTGCCATGCATGGTCTGGGGCTTTCCATTGAAGATGCAGCGAGAAAAGGCGTATTCGTGCACGGTCTTGCTGGCGACCTTGCAGTAGAAAAGCTAGGTCAAGACGGAATAACAGCAGAAGACATCTTAAAACACATAGCCAATGCTATGAAAACGGAAAGAAATGGCTTATGCGAGTATCTACAGGAAAACTACCGTGTTAAGGTATTGTAGGGCTAAAAGGGGATATTCTATCAATCTACTATTAAACAAGAAAGGGTTAACCAATTGTAGTATTTTGACAGTTGTTTTATACTTAAAGATTAGTATTGACTGTTAGAAAACTATCATGTAAAAGCTGACCGCATGTTAAAAATTGACCTCGGGTCAGAATTTGAGGTTAGAACCATAAAGCATCGAGATAGTGTCAGATAAAAAAACACTAATAGCAGCAAAGGAGAAGTAGACATGCAGGAAAAAGAATATCCCAGGAATACGCATACGTCCACCAACTTTACAGAAGATGAGAAGAAAAATCTCTTTTCGTATTATTCGCTAGAGTTTTTGGATGAAACAGATGAAGATGAAAAGACACATCCTCAAAAATTTCTTGTTGAGAAAGAACAGCTCTCTTATGGAGATCATGTTTGCGCTCTATATGACAAAGAAGAAGAACATCGCGCAATTGTTTCCTCGCTCATAAATGATCGAATGTCTCAAAAAGACAAGGTAATCTATCTAAGCAATGCCCAATCAAAAGAAGAAGTCATCAAATATTTGCAGGAAGATATCAAGGATGCCTCGATAATTGAAAGCGTTAGATTCTCAGTTATTCCCTGTCCCAGGAAGGGTGACTCGTGCGATCTGGATGCAATAATCCCATTGTTACAGGCTAGAATAGGGCATGCAGAGAATGTAAGTATCATCTGCGAGATTGACAAGATTGTAACATCTGAGGAGGCAGTGCTTAAATTTGAACAAAAGCTCCATGAGCTTATATCCACGCGTAAACGTTTGTCTGTTTGTTTCTATAATAAAAGAAATATTAACGCGCACATCCTCCTTAGCGCGATCTGGACACATCCTTTTGCCATGATAGGAACAAAGCTTGTCCAAAACCAGTATTTTGTAAACCCTGAAAAGCTGATAAACACTGATCATGCAGTAATAGTATATGATCATTACGAAGATTGTCTTACAAAAGGATTCCTTTCCGGTAAAACCATTTACGACGAAGAGCGGTGGTATCAGCAGTTTGTTGATCTTCTTCCCCAGAGTATCTGGGAGATCGATAAACAGGGAAATTTCACATTTATGAACAAATTTATGCGCGAGCGGTTTGGATTTACCACTGACAGGCTGGAAAAGGGCGTCAATATACAAGATATTCTATCCCCGAGCCTTAAGGAAAAACTTTTTTCAATGCAGCCAATTATAAATGGTTCTCCGGAAAAAGGTATTTATGGAGAAACAGTGGTTGTGAATAAAGATGGGGAAGAGGTTCCTGTAGCACTCTATATTCTTCCTGCTTCCAGAAAACAGGGAAGAGAGAGGGTAAGGGGTATTACTATAAACCTTAAAGCTGTAAAAGAGAAAGAAGAAGCTCTTAAACAAAAGCAGGAAGAGCTTACGCTTAAGAATATTGAACTTGAAGAAACGAACACAGCAATGAAAGTATTACTAAAAAGAGTGGACAGCGATAAGGGTACGATTGAGGATCAAATGCTTGCAAATGTCAAAAACCGGATAATGCCATATGTAAGGAAGCTTAAGGAAAGTAATCTAAGGGAGGATCAGGCTGTATATATAAAGCTTATAGAGACCAATATAAATGAGATCGTCTCGCCTTTTATTGCAAAGCTTTCTTCAACGCATACCACCTTGACACCAAAGGAAATCCAGGTGTCCACATATATCAAGGATGGGATGACTACAAAGGAGATCGCAAAGATGCTGAATGTCTCGACAAATGCAATTGATCTTCACCGTCATCACATCAGGCAGAAGCTCGGCCTGAACAAGAAAAAGATGAACCTTGTTTCATATCTGCTGTCTTTGTCGTAGAAGCCCTACTGCCTCGGCAGTCGTAATTTATCAGTTTCTTCTGGGCTGATCTTTTCCGAGCATCGTACCGGGTTAATGTCAATCCCGCCGCGCCGCGTATATAGACAGTAGACCATGAGATAGTCGGGTTTGCATTTTTTGCAGATATCCGCAAAGATCTGCTCGCAGCAAGCCTCGCTGAAACCCTTATGCTCTCTGTAAGAAATGATGTATCTGAGCAGGGATGCATGATCAATCTTCTGGCCTTTATATGTTATAATCACGGTTGCCCAGTCAGGCTGTCCGGTTATCGGGCATGTGCTACGCAGTAGATGGGAATACACTGTCTGGTCTTCATGGCCGATCTCAAGCCTTAAAAGTTCTGGCGCCACTATGTAATTGCTTGCATCAATGTCCATGTCATCGAGGCAAATCCCCTGGATCTCGCTTTGCCAGGCAAGATCTTTTTGCTCAAGTATTTTTACCTTGATCCATCCGGGTGACAGGACCTGTTCAATGTCATAACGTATGGTATCCTCCACCTCTTTTTTCGAGCCGAAGTTTGCATAATTAAAACTTCCCAGATAGAGTTTAAGGGATTTTGACTCAACAATGCAGCGCGTATCACACGGGTAAATAAGCTCAAGTATTCCCACATGGGGTTTTCCCTTTGTATCGAGCCATGAGAGCTCATATGCACGCCAGAGATCAAATCCGTAAAATTGAGCAGCAATGTGTTTTCTTTTTACTGCACAAAGAAGGGTCGGATCATACTTGGACGGATATTTCGTTTTTTTGCCCAGCACCAATCGTTTCATTCTGCATACCTCGTAGGATCAATGCCCTTTTCAAATTCAAGGGCAGTTTTTCGCTCGAGACATGTTGCGCATCTGCCGCAGTGGAGATCAAGGCCCTTGTAGCACGACCATGTCGTGGTAAAATCAAAGCCAATGGATCTGCCTTTTTGAGCAATCTGCTTTTTATCGAGCCCTTCAAACGGGGCCAAAATCTTTACTTTTGTATAAGTCCCTTCAAATGCAGCTTCTGCCATAGCCTTGTTAAAACTTACCCTGCAGTCAGGGTATACTGGATGATCGCCTTTATGTGACGCGATCAGCACATGTTCGATCTTGTGGTTTTCCGCATATCCCACTGCAATAGATAGCAGAATACCATTTCGAAAAGGCACCACAGTAAATGACATAGACTCTGTTCTGTACGGCCCATCCGGAATATCCGGACCTGTTTCAAGAAGCGATGAGGAAAAAAGTGAGTTGATGAAAGGAAGTTTTATCTTCTTAAATACAGCACCGTATTTTTTTGCAAGAGCTTTTGAAGCTGCGATCTCCTTTTTGGCATGCTTAGATCCATAATCAAAGGTTAAGGCATGGATAGTCTCATACTGATTTTTTGCGCATGCGAGCAGCACACCAGAATCCATACCGCCAGAGAGAAGGATCACTGCATCTGCCATTTAGACACCCTGCTTTCCATCAAAAACCAGGGTCTGTAACCTTGGTGTCATTCTATAGCCATGCGTCTTACAGAAATCAAATATTGCCCCCATATTTTTTAGCTGCTCTTTTCTTTTTGCTCCCATTGGCATGATGTATACATGGTCTTTTTTTATTTTGTTTTCAATAATAAACTTGGTGATAGGTTCAAAAAGTTTCTTTGTAGCAACAAACTTAAAGACACTGGCTCTTTTTAAATTCTTTGAACTGAGATGCCATGAGCCATTTATGTATTTTGGGCTGCATACTATAAAGGCGTCTTTTATTTTTGGGATCTCAATTTTTCCGCTGGTCTCATAGTGGACATCGTACCCGATCGCTCGTAATTTTTCGTGAAGGTCTTTAAGCCCTGATTTCCACTGGAGAAAAGGCTCACCCCCTGTGATCACTATATGAGTGCATGGAAACGTTTTGATCTTTTTTATGATCCCGTCATTTTTTATCTCAGAACCTTTATCCCATGCATATTTTGTATCGCACCAGGTGCAGTAAGGCTCTTTGCATCCGGCCAGCCTGATGAATATGGCAGGCATTCCGAGAAAAGGCCCTTCTCCCTGGATAGAATAGAATATCTCATTGATCAGCATTAGCGTA
>JAGVNP010000163.1 GCA_020053185.1 Deltaproteobacteria bacterium
ATGTGGGATAGAATCTGCAGCTGTTTGGAAAAAGAGGAGAGATAGACATCTGATAGCCTTTTATGGCCGCGATTACCATCCGTTCCATCATAATGTTCCTCTTATAGCCTCCGCTATCTCATTATAGAGTTCATCGTACGAAGCAGAAGCGGCGTTTGCTCTGGATATTAAGATAAAATCATATCCTTGCCTAAAAACCTCTTTGTTTTTTCTGTAAATCTCACGAAGAAGTCTTTTTACCCTGTTACGTTTTACTGCGTTGCCTGCCTTCTTGCTTACTGTAATTCCGATCCTTGATATATCTATATAATTGGGTGTTGTCAGGATGACAAGATTTTTTGTGACAATTCTTGCAACCTTGTTTTTTTCTGCGTGGTGGAATTCGCTTCTTTTTCTAAGCCGATGATGTTTGGGGAATCGTTGGTCTCCCATTTGTCATTCGTCATACAGACAAACGTTTGCGCCCTTTGGCTCTCCTGCGGTTGATTACCGCTCTCCCCCATCTTGTTTTCATGCGGACCAAGAATCCATGAGTTCTCTTCCGTCTCGTATTATGTGGCTGGTATGTTCGTTTCATTAAAACACCTCTATGTCCAAATTTAGAGGGTATTCTTTTACATATCCATATAGTGCTTGTCAAGCAACAAACCCGCTTTATGATGGGTAAGCAAAAATCGGATATGTGTAATATACATATGATATTGACGGGATTGGAGATAGCAAATATATTCTGTCGTTATGGCTATACACAGATTAAGAAAACTGGGCATAAAAAGTGTACCTGTCACAGATAACATCCATGTAATACAGGGGAAGGCGCGTAGCAGGTCACCATATTCAAATTCGGTGCTGGTGCTCGACAGGGTCAATGTGCTTATGGACACCGGATGCGGTATTGATATTATTAGAAACCTGGCAGAGGTGGTACCTATTGACCTTGTTATAAATTCCCACTCGCACCCTGATCACACATCCGGCAACTGGCTTTTTCAGCAAGAGTTTTCTTCTGAAATCAGAGTGCCGGTTAATAATGCGGAAAGCATAGGGAATGCAGACAGGCTGGCCCTTCGATTAATGGGCAAGGATCTTGCCGAGTTCTGGAAAAATAACCATCTTTCTTTTACAGGATTCAGAGATTTTGAGCCCACGTCCACTTTTGAAGATGGCAGTGAATTTTCTTTTGGATCCACAAGATTTATTGCGATCTACACGCCCGGGCATCTAAATGACCATTACTGTCTGTGGGAGCCTGAAAAAAAGATTCTTATCGGGTTTGACATTGATTTGAGCCCATTCGGCCCCTGGTATGGGGATCCCGAATCAGATATTCAGACATTCAAAAAATCCATAGAAAAGATTAAAAAATTACCGATAAATACGTTTATATCCTCACATGCCAAACCTCTTGGGGCCACTTATTTTTTGAAGAGAATAAACGCTTATGAAGAGATGTTTTCTCGCAGAGAAGAGGATATCTTGCGTCTGATAGATAGTTCTGAAGGAAAAACGCTAGAAGATATTGTGCGGATAAGCCCTATTTATAACTATGACTATAGTCAAGAGAACAAGGTCTTATTTTACGGAGAGGCCAATATGATAAAAAAACACCTTCAGTTGCTCGTTAAGCAAGAAAAAGTGATATGTTCCCATGGTGCATATAGAAAAAAGAACTGAGCTTATTTCAAAATAGCTTTTGCCTTGATTGCAGCCTCGCTTCCAGGAAATTCTTTGATAACGCGCTCCAGAAGAAGTTTTCCTGTTTGCTCATCTTTAAGGTTTATAAATGATTTGCCCTGCTTGAGAAGACAGTCTGGTATTTTTTCGCTATCTTTGAAATTTTTCAGAACAACATCATATTCCAGGATCGCATCCTCATACTTGCCCAGACCGAAAAGTGATTCTCCTATCCAAAAATGGGCATTATCCGTCAGGGATTCCTGCGGGTTGTTTTTAAGGAACTCAGAAAAACTTTTTATTGCATCTTCATATTTTCTGTTATTGAATCTTTCCAGGCCACGCTCATAAAGCGATGTGGTTTTTTCTTTGCCGATATCGAGATGGTCTTTTATTTTATTGATTTCTTCTGACATGAGATTCAATTTGTCATCCTGCGCAGAAGTGCTTAATTTGTTGTAGAGAGAATCCAGTTCCTCGATCTTGGTTTGCATGTCGGAAAGCTGGCTTGAGAATTCTGATTGCTGTTTCAAGTAGTCGTCTTGCCCGTTACGATAGAGAGACTCCAACTCATCAAGTTTTCCCTGGGTGGAAAGAAGTTGAGTGTGTAGCTCGGTACACTGCTCCTGGATGTCAGCCTGCTGTTTCAGACTCTGGTCCAATCTCCTGTCTTTTTCCGGGAGTGTATCAAGCTTTTTTTGTATGCCGAGAAGTTTGGCGGAAACCTCTGCTAATTGCACCTGAATCTCTGTTTGCTGTTTTAGCAAAGAGCTCTGTTCTTTTTCTTTTTGGGGCGAGACTTTGGTCAGATCGCCAACCTTCTGCTCTTCCGTTGCCAACCGCGATTGAAGGTTGCTGATTTCAAATTTCAAGGCATCTAAATCCTGCTGGGATGCACAGCCATAAACGATAAAGAGTGTTGCGATAAGGATAAATAAACTTTTTCTTTTCATAGGCTTTATTTTATTCCGAGATATCAAAGTGTGCTCTTCTGTTGAGAGCCCAGGCTTCCTCGCAGGAGCGGGGGTCTACAGGCTTTTCTTCTCCATAGCTGATGACAGAAGCAATTTCAGGCCGTACCCCTAGGAATATAAGGTAGTCCTGAACAGATTTTGCTCTTCGCTCTCCAAGGGCAAGGTTGTATTCTGTAGTACCTCTCTCATCGCAGTGTCCTTCTATTCTCACTTTAAGGCTTGGGTTTTCCATCAGAAACGATGATAAGTCGATAATAACTTTTTTTGCCTCAGTACTAAGGGAAAAGTCATCAAATTCGAAGTAGGCATCTTTTGCCTCAAAGGCAAGCATCTTCTGCTGTAATGGACTTAAGACTTCTTTCGTTGTCTCTTCTGGCTGTTTTATTTCTTCCTGGGATATTACTTGGTCGATCACATCTTCAGTGAGAGTAATTATCTCAGGCTCTGTTTCTACAACCTTCTTTTCTTCTACAGGAGGAGTTATCTGCTCTATTGGAGGTGTGGTTATTTCTTCTTTCTGAACAGGAGGTAATATCTGCTCAATGGGTGTTATCTGTTTTTTTGCGCATGCACCAAAACAGAAGGTAATTGCTATTATTGATAACCATAAAGCTATTTTTGATCTTTTCATATAG
>JAGVNP010000322.1 GCA_020053185.1 Deltaproteobacteria bacterium
CTAAGCTCTACAAAGAGGCCATGGATCATATGCTGGAGGATCGTGAGACAAGCTATTATGTGTGTAAGGTGTGCGGATATGTATCAGATGGGACATTGCCTGATGTATGTCCTGTATGCGGAGCAAAAAAAGAACAGTTTGTACAGGTTGATTAGAGGAGGTAATTTTTATGGATAAAGCTCGTGAGATGCTTTCCACTGCGCTTAAGATGGAAGAAAAGGGGATAGCTTTTTACAAAAAAGCAGCATCCGCTACTCAGAATAAACTTGGCAAAGACATTTTCCGCACATTGATGAAAGAAGAAGATGTACATATGCTGCGCATAAAGAAAATCTATGAAAATATCCAAGGGGTCAATACATGGACAGATGAGTGGAAATCTGTCCATGTAGATCGAAAAGAGCTGAAAAAGTTGTTTCGCGACATGGCAAAAAAATATGGCGAAGAGATAAGTGCGACCGCAGATGATATAGATGCAATAGATGTAGGTATTGAGTTAGAACTCAAGTCAGTGAGCTTTTATGAAGAGCAGCTTGGCGCAGCAGCCGACCAAAATGAAAAAGAATTTCTCAAACAGATGATCCTGGAAGAAAAATCCCATCATGCAATTTTGTCAGACATGAAACTCTATCTCACAGATCCATCATCATGGTTTACCGAACACGAGCATCATGGATTAGACGGGGCATAAAATTGTTTCAAAGAGTCCGGTTTTGTAAAAGTTTTAGCCTGTTGCAAAATAGAACATAAACTGCACATATTTACCATTCCTGCATTATATTTGTCATTCCCGCGCAGAGACTGTGTCGTAATGTCATTCTGAGGCGTTAGCCGAAGAATCTCTATTTTCCAACTAATTGATTTTATGAGATTCTTCACGGAGTTTATCCTGAGCCAAAAACGAGACCCTTCGACAAGCTCAGGGTGACAATGGCGAAGGGTTCAGAATGACAAACATGGCATTTTCCTGATTGTGACACAGTCTCGCAGGCGAGAATCCACTTGTTTTCTGATTTTCCGCTCCCCGGTCAGGTCGAAGACAAGTTCTGCGGGAACGACGCCTGGATTCCGGGTCAAGCCCGGAATGACAGCATTTTTTGATGTGCAAAAGTCTCTGTTCAACTTCCTGACGATTTCTAAATAATCTCTTCCATGGGAAGGATGAAACCCTTGATGCCGGCTCGCGGATGTTTTTCTTTAAGTTTTCGTATCAGATCGATCACGGAAGTGAGTGCACTATTATCCAGGGCAAGAAAGAGCACATTGTTTTCTCCAGGCCACGTATGTGTATGAAGTTTTGGCTCAGATTCAAGACCTTCTCCGCAGGCTTTCTCAAATTTTGTATACCCTTTAATCCCGGCATGTTTAAATTCATTGATAATGTCATAGTCTGCAACCTGTGAATAAACTACAAAAACCATCTTCATTATAGCCTCCTTTTTAACTCATAGGTAAGGATTGCGAAGTATTTTTCTTTCTCCTGTGTGCAAGCCTTTCTTTCCAGTCATCGAATAGGTCATAGGCCGCAGGCACAACAGCAAGCGTTAAGAAAAGTGATGTCAGGAGTCCTCCGATAACCGCGATTCCCATGGGAGCCCTTACCTCAGATCCTTCGCCAACACCCAATGCAACCGGCAGCATGCCAAAGATCATGGCAAAGGTGGTCATCAAAATTGGCCTGAGCCGCACAGGTCCGGCCTGGAGCAGTGCTTCTCTTCGAGGCATTCCCCGCTCTCTCAGAGTGTTGGTATAGTCAACAAGAAGAATCGCATTTTTCTTTACCAGTCCCATGAGGAGAATTAGCCCGATGAAGCTGATGAGGCTGATACTCTTACCGGTTATAAAAAGTGCTCCGAATGCACCGATAAAGGATAGCGGCAAGGCGAGTAACACAGTTATCGGATGAAGGAAACTTTCAAATTGTGCTGCCAGAACCATGTAAGCAAGGAGAATCCCAAGGATCATAGCAAACATAAGATATTTGAATGACTCACCCATCATTTCTGCCTCGCCTTTGTAGGCAGTAGTATATCCTGGCGGCAGGATCTTGGCAGATATGGCGTTCACATCATTCATGGCCTCAGCCAGAGGTTTTTCCTCAAGATTGGCAAAGATCCACATGGATCGCTGCCTGTCCACACGACTGATACTGGTCGGGCCTCCTCCTTCTTCGATGCGGATGAGATTTCCCAGTTCCACGAGTTTGCCATCGTTTGCGCGTACATAGATCTGGTTAAGATCTTCCGGATTCATTCGATCCTGAGGATTCAATCTCATGCGCACGTCATAGCGTCTTCCTTTTTCTTCATCCTTGTATTTGGTAATGTCGATATCTCCACTGATAAGGAGATTTACTGTCTGTGCAATAGAAGTCATGCTTACGCCAAGGTCTGCAGCCTTGTCCCTATCGATATAGACTTTTAGCTCTGGCTTACCAGCCTCGATTGAAGTATCCACGTCCACAATGCCTGGAACCTTTGTCAGTTCTGTTCTGACCTGCCTAGTATATGTACGCAGACCTTCCAAATCACTGCCGCTGATTACATACTGGATTGGCACATTCCTGATACCACCGCCCATCATCGAAATTTCTTCGGTTGTTCCCTTAAGGCCCGGAATCAGGTTCAGTTCTTTTCTGAGCTCTGCCATGATATCCTGCTGAGTCTTTTTTCTCTCAGCTTTTGGTATGAGGCGTGTGAAGATGATAGC
>JAGVNP010000329.1 GCA_020053185.1 Deltaproteobacteria bacterium
CTATAAACTTTGCATCAACCATATTTCCTCCTTAGGCTGGCAGAAATTTATCCAGTTCCTTTTTTGCAATGAGCACACGCTGGATCTCGGTTGTGCCTTCGCAGATCTCGCCAAACCGTGCATCGCGATAGAGCCTCTCGATGTCAGTGCCCTTTATATATCCATGACCGGCAAATACCTGCATTGCCAGGTTCGCAATACGGGTTACTCCCTCGCCTGCAAACAGTTTTGCGCAAGATGCAATGATCTCTGCTTCAGCTTCTCCAGTGTTCATTGCCCAGGCAGCCCTCAATGCAAGAAGACGTCCAACATCGTTATTGGTGAACATATCAGCAAGTTTAAACCCTACTTCCTGATACGAGCCGATTGCCTTTCCGAACGCTCTCCTGGATTTAGCATGAAGGGTTGCCCGCTCCATGCACGCAACTCCGATGCCAACGCACATTGCAGCAACACCGATTTTGCCCATATCAAGGATGCGGGAGACTTGCGCGTAGCCGTTGCCTGCTACGCCGCCCACAATTTCTTTTGCTACACATTTGTCCAGCTTCACTGAAGCAATCGGCGCACCTTTGACGCCCATTGTATCGAGCGGCTCGCCGATAATAAGACCTTTTGCTCCTTTTTCCACAATAAACAGACTCATGCCTTTAGCCAGACCTGCATCCTTGTCTGTATAGGCAAGCACAAGAAGTACATCAGCGATCGGAGCATTCACCACGATATCTTTAGTTCCATTAAGCACCCAGGCATCACCATCTTTTTTCGCAGCTGTGGCTATTCCCGCCAGATCACTTCCGGCTGCTTCCTCGCTGTAGGCAAGACCGCCGACAATTGTTGCACTCTTTAGGCCTGGCAGATATTTTTCTTTCTGCTCTTTGGTCCCAAAAAGATTCAAGCTTGCACCGCACAGGAATATGCTAGATCGTGCGCTCAAAAATGTTGATGCGCAGGCCTTTGCCAGCTCTTCACTTGCGACATAATGACTGACCATGTCGACCTTGTCACTACCAAGGCTAACTCCCAATATACCGGCCTGAGAAAGCTTTTTAAGATTCTCTTTTACAAGCTCTCCTTTTTTGGCCTGAGTTGCCTCATCAAGCATTTTTGCCCGCGGTGCAATCTCCTTTGCACAAAAAGCCGCTGCTTCCATCTGTAATTTTTTATCTTTTTCGTTAAGTTCGTAGTTTATCATGATGTCCTCCTACATAAGCATCATACGGGATACGATCATCCGCATGATATCAGATGTGCCGCCGCCGATAGTGCCGAGCCTTGCATCCCTGTAATTTCTCTCAACAGGATACTCGTGCATGAATCCGTAACCGCCATGGATCATGACTGAATCGGTTGCCATATTGCAGCCCTCATCGCCCACATACATCTTGTTAACTGCAGCAAGTAAATGGTTGAGCAACTGACCATTGTCCTTTGAAGCAGCAACCCTGTATATCAGAAGACGGGCTGCCTCGATAAAGACTTTCATGCTTGCGATCCTGTGCTGAATGGCCTGAAAATCCCTGATCGGCCTGTTAAACTGCTGACGATCATTCGCATATTTGGCGCAGGCATCAAGACTATACAGAGCAGTGCCTAAGAAAGGTGCCAGAAGCGTTGATCGATCCCACTCTACTGAGCTTAGCGCCATCAGCCAACCCTGGTTTTCTCCGCCAAGACAGTTTTCAAGCGGCACTTCGCAGTCTTCAAAAAATACTTCTGATGTTGTGGAGCACTTGCATCCCATCTTGTGGAAAGGCTGACCTGTGGAAAATCCAGGAGAATCCTTTTCAACGACAAGTGCAGTGATTCCCTCATGCTTCTTTGCCCTGTCAAGCGTAGCATAAACAACCATGACCTGAGAAATGGGTGCGTTCGTGATAAAGGTCTTTGATCCGTTCAGAATATATTTATTACCCTTTTTTGTTGCAGTGGTGCGCATGGATCCTGCATCAGATCCTGAACCTGGCTCAGTAAGCCCCATGCACCCTACCCACTCGCCTGAAGCAAGTTTCGGTAAATATTTTTTCTTCTGTTCTTCGGTTCCAAACGTATTCAATGTTGCTGCGCAGAGATATGTGTGGGCGCCTAAAGCGAGCAAGTGTCCTCCGTCAACACCTGCATGTCCCAAGGCTTCACCCGAAAGACAGCAGGAAACAATGTCAGCACCAGAGCCGCCCAGCTCTTCGGAAAACGGCAGCCCTAGAAGTCCCATGCTCCCCATTTTGTTCCATACCTCGAAATTAAACTCTCCCTTGAGATCTGCTTCCTCGCACAAAGGAGCAATCTCCTCTTTTGCGTACTTGTATACAGTCTCCCTAAACATCTTCTGTTCATCGGTGAATGTAAAATCCATCATTGCCCCCTAGAATTTATTTGACTGGCTCAAAATATTTGATGTCCATAATGTGTCCCTTTTTTTCAGGGTTCCACACTGCTTTAACCCGCATGCCGTTCTTGACGGTCTTTCTCACTTGTTCCGGATTGGAAAGATCGATGCCGCCGATCAAATGCAGAAAATTCGTATCAGAGCCGTCAAGTTTTATAAGCGCTCCTATAAACGGCGGTTTTGTCGGCATGCCAAAATACTCATACTCTGTGAGCGCCCAGGAAATAATTATTCCTTCCTGGCTCACCTCAACGGCTTGACTTATCTCTTCAAAGCATCTCGGGCAGAATGAACGCATGGGAACAAGCACCCTACCGCATTTCGGGCACTTTGAGCCGAGGATTTTTTCTTCCCTAAACCCATCGAAGAACTGCGTCCATGTGCGGCCATAGGCAAGCTCGTACGGTATGGTTACTTCATCCATGATCACATAATTTTCTTTTTTCTCCATATCTAGCTCCCCTTATTTTGGCTCGAAATATTTTATATCGAGCATGTGCCCTTTCTTTTCCTCGTTCCATACAGCCTTGACGCGTGATCCTGTCTTAACCTTACTCAAATTTCCCCCCAAAAGATGGAGAAAATCACAGCCTGTAGCGTCGAGCCGGATAAGCGCTACTGTATAAGTCCCCTGGCCCGGCTTTCCGAAAAAATCTTTATCTGTCTGCGCCCAGGAAACAATGACTCCTTCCTGGCTGACTTCTACCCATTCAGAGAGATTCACATGGCATTTAGGACACATGCTGCGGCTAGGAACCAGAACATCACCGCACTCAGGGCATTTTGTGCCATAGATTTTGCCTTGTTTAAGCCCTTCGTAAAATCTGGTGAATGTAGGGCCTGCACCGTATTTATGTGGAAGACGTATGACCTTTTTGAATGTAGAAAATTCTTTGCTCATGCTAGCCTCCTATTTTGCGCCCAGGATCATGACGCCATTATACTGATCCACGCCGCCCATTGCGTGCGCGAGCGCCTGCTTTGCACCCGGTATCTGATGATCGCCTGCCTGGCCTGTTACCTGCATGGCTGCTTCAGCAACACGGATAAGACCAGTTGCACCTATTGGATTAGTGCATAGCGTACCGCCTGACGGATCGCATGGAAGCTCACCATCTTTTGAGAACATGCCTTTAAGGGTAAGATCACATGCCTGGCCAAAATCGCAGAATCCAAAACACTCATAATAGAGCAGCTCCTGAAATGTGAACGGATTGTAGACTTCTGCTACATCAAGTTCTTTTCTCGGGTTCTTTATGCCGGCCATATCATATGCCTGTTTTGCTGCCTGGATAGCGCTCTGCCACATTACCTTGTCGCTGTCGCCAAACCAGTATTCTTCACCAGAATATCCCACGCCTTTGACCCATGCTGCTTTTTTTCCAAGCTTCTTTGCCATTTTTTCAGATGCAAAGATCATTGCGCATGCGCCGTCTGAAGTAGGACACACATCCCAGAGCCGAACCGGATATGTGATGATACGCGCGGTATTTACCTGCTCAGGTGTAAGCCTTTGCTTGATATGCGCATATGGGTTGCCAAATGCATCATTATGATGATCGATTGAAAGCCGGGTAGCTGCATCCCTGACTTTTTCCTCTGGAATGCCGAATCTCACTGACCACTCCTGGGACTGCATGGAAAACACTCCTGGAGCGCCAGCAATAAAATACATCTGATAGAAGGGCTCAAGTATGGTTGTCATGGTTGCCTGAGCATCACCTTCATTCATTTTTTCTGAGCCTACCACCATCAAAAGGTCTGCCATGCCTGATGCGATCCAGTAATATGCGGTAATGGCAAGAGAAACACCTGTTGAGCCGCATGTCTCAGTCTTCAAGATCGGCTTTCCCTTTGCACGCAGCACATCGGCAAAATAAAAGTGGGTAAGCGCAACACCTTCCATCATGGATGGCATTGTGCCGAAAACCACGCCGTCCAGATCTTTCGCATCAACACCGGTGTTTATCAAACAAGATTCAATCGCCTCATTGACAAGCTCAGGATATGCAAGATCAAATCTCCTGCCATGCATAGTCTGTCCTGACCCTACAATTGCTACTTTTTTTCCCATGGTTTCCTCCTATACACCGATGATGGCTACTGCATGACACTGGCCTGCAAATCCGTGCGTGCCGTGCGCAAGCGCTGTCTTGACCTTTTTATCAAGCTGCCTCTCGCCAGCCTGACCGCGTATCTGCAGGAAACACTCAGCGAGCCGGTAAAGCCCTCTCGAAACATAAGGGTTTGTTGCGAGCACACCGCCTGACGGATTTACAGGAAGCTCGCCATCCATTTCAGTTACACCCTTGTCAATGAGTTTTCCGCCGCCGCCCTGCTTGCAGAAACCAAGATCCTCACACCAGAGAAGCTCCTGGAACGCATATGGCTCGCAGATTTCAGCCATATCAATTGTTTTGGCCGGATTTTCAATGCCTGCCTGTGCATAGGCCTGTTTTGCTGCATTCTTCAGCTCGCCTTTAAGCAGATCCCTGTCGCCAAGATAGAAACTGTCCAGAGATGAGCCATATCCTTTGAGCCATACAGGTTTATCTGTAAGTTTTTTTGCCTTGTCTTCGCTTGCAAGCAGCATGGCAATGAACCCTTCGGATTTGGGCGCACACTCCAGCTTATGGAGCGGAGACATCACATACTCACTTGACAGCACGTCATCCACGCTAAGGCGCTTTTTCACATGTGCATAAGGGTTCCTTAAGCCATTTCCAAGATTTTTTACCACAACCTTTGCGCACTGCTCATCCGTAATTCCGTATCGCTCCATATACTGACGCTTCTGCAAAGCTGCAGCAATCGTCTCATTTATGCCGATCGGCCTCTGATAGAATGGATCGGTATAAAAATGTGTGATCATATCGTTTTCCGGATTTTCAGAGCCCTTGCATACACCAAGCACCAGAGCAGTATCATAGCTGCCGCTTAAGATACGCATCACTGCATATATAAATGCAAAAAGCGACTCCCCATCCTGCCTGGATCCGTTTTTCAACATTGCTGCGCCTGCATCCCAATAGTATGCATTTGCACATGACTGACCGCTGTGAAACACATCGGACGATGCGCTGATTACAGTGCCGACATCTTCCCGGCTGATACCAGCCTTATCGAGCACTTCTTTTGTGACCTTGAAAACCTGATCAAGGAAATTGTCCTTGGTCTCTTCTCCGGGCGTCATTGCAACATCAACGATTCCCACTCTCTTTGCCATATAGGCCCCCTTATCTTCCTATTATATATCTGTACGGATCAACTTCTTCGCGCAGGATCCTCAGCTCCTCATCACTTGGCGGTTCTGTGTTTACGATCTTGTCTGCCTTTAAAAGTTCGAACCCGCAGTTGTCCTGAATATCCTTGAAGGAATAGCCTGGATTAACCGATATAACCCGCATTCTTTTTGACTTGGGCTCAAAATCCATGGCTCCCATATTGGTAATGATTTTATATGGACCGGTACCTTTGGGAAGACCTGATTTTTCCCTTGAATCACCTCCCTGCAGCCATCCCGGGGTGGTAATGAAATCTACCTTCTCTACAAATCTCCTTTTGTCCTGCGGGGTGATCACCATCGTGCGCCAGCAGAACGAGGCAAGATCATTTGCACCACCGCTCCCTGGTAGCCGGGTCTTTGGTTTTTGATGATCTCCGCCTCCAAGACGCGTAGCATTTAGGTTTCCATACATGTCGATCTGGGCACCTCCAAGAAATACATAATCAACAAATCCTCGACAACAGGTCTCCATGATCTCGCACATGCCACTCGCCATAATAGCTTTATAGGTAGTACGTGAATCACCTACTGAAATAGGCATCTCCGGGAGTATAGGGCTAACTCCTCCTGCCTCAAACATTATAACGAGATTAGGGGCTTTTGTTTTCATTGCAAGCATCGCAGCTGCACATGGGGCTCCTGTCCCCACAGCAGTTGTGGCCCCATCCTCCAATTCTCTGGCCGCAGCTGTTACCATCATCTCCATTGTATTATAGTTAGGCATTGTCCACCTCCTTATGGAGAAGAAATTCTTTCATTCTGAGCTCATTCATCTTGATTATACCGCCATGCATCTCAATGTACTCTGCTTGATCCTTGCAATCATAGATATTGCGCTTCAAAAATTCCTTAAATTTTTCGGGGTCCTTCTCTACGCTTATCCATTCCTTTAAATGCTCTTCGTCAGAAAAATATTCATAGACCATAGTGCCTGGATATGCGCCATATGGAATCTCACAGACCGCATCAACGAGGTAAAAGGGGATGACTGTCGAAGATGGATCTCTCCTAATTTCTTCATTAGGGATAAGCTTCTCGCAGGTAATGATGAGCTTTTTTGATGCACGAGCAAGCTCGAGGTCAGCAATGGTGATGCCTCTGATATGGCAATTGCCAAAGATATCTGATTCATGCACATGAATGACTGAAATATCAGGATACAAGGCAGGCTGAAGCATCAGCTTCTGCCCGGTAAACGGACATTCTACGATCTTTCCTGCGCTGTATTTGAAGGTATCAGTGCCCATTACATTGCGGGTTGGAACATAGGGCACGCCCATGGCCGCAGCTTTTAGCCGCGCTGCTAAGCTGTAGTTGGTCCATTCAGTAACCTCTACCTTGCCACTCTCCATGTACTTTCTTGCATTCGGGGATAGCCCCCTTGCCTCCAGTCCTATGATATAGGCAATATCACATCTATTAAATACCTCTCCTGCGCAAAGTATCTGAAAATCATGGGTAGAGGTATGTCCAGCAAAACCCATGTTTTTTTTGCCCTGTCTGACTATCTCATGGCAGGCAGCAATTGGTGCCCTATTTGCACCGAATCCACCAATAGCCAGATATTCGCCATCATGGACAAGGGTCTCAACAGCCTTTTGCAGGCTCATAAGCTTGTTAGACAGCTTCCTGGATTTTTTCCGGAAGAATTCCCGCGCATGATCCGGATCCGGATCAGTAAACAATTTTCCAATTCCTTGATCTAAAACTTCCACAGACGATCCCTCCTCTTTATTCTTAGAGTTTTTATCTTCGTTTCTTAATCCTTATGTCTTAAGCCTTTAACCTCTTATGCTTCTTTCTCATACATGCTTCCAATGAGATCCGCATATTTCTGCATTACTACCTTGCGCTTTACTTTGAGCGACGGGGTGAGTTCTCCTGTTACCTCTGAGAACGGCTGCTTCAATATACGATAATACTTGATTGTCTCGACCTTTGCGAGTTGCTTATTCTTCTCCTCCACATGCTTATCAACTATAGCACGAAAATCTTCCCTATCGAGAAGCTCTTCCGGAGATTTGAAGGCAAGTCCTTGTTCTTTGGCCAGCCTTTCAGCCACTTCCAGATTTATACTTGCAAGACCAACAAGATATTTTTTCATATCACCAATAACTACAAATTGCTCGAACAGCGGGTCTTCCTTGAACATATTTTCTATATTCTGAGGAGCAATATTTTTCCCGCCTGCTGTGATGATAAGATCTTTTTTTCTGTCTGTAATAAGAAGATAACCATCTTCATCAAACCGGCCGATATCCCCGCTCATGAGCCAGCCGTCTTCAGTAAAGGCATCTTTTGTCTGCTGGGGCATCTTCCAATATCCCTGGATCACATTGTCTCCCTTGAGCAGTATCTCGCCGTCCTCTGCGATTTTTATCTGATTGGAGGGAAGTGCTCTGCCGGCAGTGTTAAATTTATAGTCATTTATCGTGTTTAAGGTGGCCGGTGCAGTACACTCAGTCATCCCATATCCTTCAATTACAAATATGCCTGCTGAGTTAAAGAAATCTACGATCTCGCGCGAAATAGGCGCACCTGATGCAGTCATCCATCTGACCCTGCCGCCAAGCGCTTCCCGCAATTTTTTAAATACTAAAGTGTAGGCTAGCTTATACTGGATATGCAAGCCCCAGGGGATATCCTGCCTTTTTTCCTTCATCTTACTTACCTTGGCCCCGATATCCTTTGCCCAGTAAAACATCTTCTGTTTCCATTGAGCCTGTTCTTTTACCTGGGAAAGGATCTTCGCATATACCTTTTCGCATACCCTGGGCACAGCAAGAATGATTGTCGGCCTCTTTGCCTTGATATCCTCCACAATAGTATCAAAACTCTCGGCATAGTGCGTGGTGATTCCGGCAAATATACCGGTAAAATGCCCTGCGACCCTCTCATACACATGGCACAATGGCAGGAAGGGAACTGTTTCATCTGTGTAGAATGCAGGAACCACCTTTCCAAGTGCTTTAAGGTTTGCAAAAACATTTTTATGCGTGATCATCGCACCTTTTGGCGGGCCTGTTGTTCCTGATGTGTAGATAAATGTGGCCAGGTCATCCTGTTCTACTGCATCGGTAAGCTTCTCAAACAGGCCGGGTTCTCTTTTCTCCATATCTTTTCCACGCCGAACAAGTTCGTCAAAACTCATAACCATGCTGTTTGACATGTCACAACCTTCAGTGTTCATGACCACTATCTTTGTGAGAGTGGGACACTCTTTTATTTTTTCAAGCGCCTTGGCAAGGGCAACTTTATCTTCTGCGATAAAAATCTTGGAGTCAGAATTGCTGATAATGTAAGCAATTTCTGCTGATGGTAATGTCACATAAATGGGAATCGTGCATCCTCCGATTCCCATTATGCCTATATCTGAGAATATCCATTCCAGCCTGTTCTGGGCCAGAAGAGCTACTCTATCGCCTTTTCGAACACCAAGGCTGTAGAGACCAAGTCCTACAGCCCTGGCCATATTATAATATTCTTTCCAGGAGACTCCGCTCCATACACCTTTCATCCGCTTCTCAACTGCAAACCGGTCACCATATTTCTCAGCCTGCAAGCGCAAAAGCTGGGGGATATTTTTTGTAAGTTTGAGAATATCTACTGTGTCCAGCCTGAGCCCTTCGATGATTTTTTCTTTTTCTATAACCGCATCGATAAGCTCTTTTTTACTCGTCCTCTTCAGCTCTTTTCTGAGCCACACCTCTTGCTTGGCATCCATGATGCTTAATCCCCCTATTATTTTTATTTATTTAAAACTCAGTACAGTCGCTTATTTCTGCTTAATCCCCATGGTCTTCCGTGCTTCAGCAGGTGTTGCAGGTTCTCTACCCAGACCAGCTGCGATCTTTACAGCCCACTCTACCTGCTCATAACTCCCTTTTGCTAATTCACCATTGGGTGTGCGAACATTATCCTCAAGACCTACTCTCATATGTCCGCCCATCAGGCATGACATGGTGATTGCCGGGTACTGTTCAATGCCAACACCGCAGGTGGTAAAGTTCGCACCTGCCGGCAAAGCATTGTACATCGCAACGAATGACTCTGGTCTGAAATTCTGACCACCTGCAACGCTCCAGACAAAATTGAAATTCATTGGCTCTGAGAATATGCCCTGTTTGTTGATCAGCAATGTGTTGTCAAGGCCGCCCATATCATAGCACTCTATCTCCGGTTTTACGCCGTTCTCTTCCATTGCTTTGCCAAAATTCTGCAGCATGGTAAAAGTATTCTCAAAGACGAAATCAATAACGACTTGTCCGGTTTTCCTGTCCACCAGCCCAAAATTCATGGTGTTCGTATTAAGAGAGGCCATTGCAGGCTTGATCGCTACAATCTGCGCAATCCTCTGTTCAGCGGTCTTGCCCATTCCCACCGCAGAGCTCAAATTCACGATCAGCTCCGGGGTTTTGTCTTTGATTGCATCATGGGTCGCTTTGATCCGATCGATCTCATGGGTTGGCCATCCATCATCGGTCCTGGCATGGACATGCACCATTGCAGCGCCGGCCTTGTAGCATTTTGCAGCTTCTTCAGCAAATTCCTTTGGCGTGTAGGGAACAGCTGGGTTCTGATTCTTCATGGTTGCAGCTCCTGCAAGTGCAGCACAAATGATAACTTTTTTGGGTAGTTCTGACATAAATACCTCCTCCTTTTTATTTTTTTATTTTATTAACCTGCTTACACAGGCTCAAAATGATCCAGATCCAGGATAGAGTTCGTAGTCTTTGCCGCAAAGACTGCCTTTACCCTCATACCTACAGTTACTTTATGGAGATCGATCCCTTCCACAATATGGGCAAAGGGCGTATCTGCACCATCCAACTTTACCATGGCAAGAATGTAAGGCGCTCGCCTCGGAAGGTGTTTGTCATTATAATTTACGACAGTGAAATTGGTAATGACCCCTTCGTTCGATAGTTCTACCCAATTTTCATCAATCTTTGAAAAACATTTTTCACAGTATTCTCTGGGAGGGATAAAAACCTTGTTACATTTATTGCACTTCACTC
>JAGVNP010000183.1 GCA_020053185.1 Deltaproteobacteria bacterium
ATATAAAACATATTGATCCCAAGAAACATCTTGATGGGACAGGAGTGGATAATCAATTGATTCTGGAAAATTTTTCTAAAATAATGGAAAAAATAAATATAGAGAGGATTATCCCCAGGTTACCTATGATCCCTTGTTTTAACACAGATGCTAACTCTCTCAATTCAACCATTCATTATCTTAAGCAATGTGGCTATCAAGGTCCAGCACATCTTCTGCCATATCATGATTGGGCATTTGGGAAATATCAGCGGATCGGCAGGGGGGATTCTTTTCGGAGATCGCCGAGTATTACTGAAGGAGAAAAGAACAGGATCACCAATGCATTTGAGGATACAGGTATAGTCCCTGTATGGAACGGATAGGAAGTTAATCTATTTAATGACAGGAGGTTTACGATGAAGGTTTTAGTTACTGGTGCTGACGGATTATTAGGGAGTCATTTGGTACGAAGACTTATAAAAAAAGGGTTAGATGTCCGTGTCTTTATTAAAGCCGATAGTGCGTCCCCAACATTAGATGATTTACCGATCGAGAAAATCCGTGGTGATCTTCTATCAGAAAAAGGTGGGCTCTCTGAGGCAATTTCAGGATGTGATTATGTAATGCACTTAGCAGCAATTGTGGATATTCGCGCAAACCCCGATATTACATGGAAGGTCAATCTGGAAGGCACGAGGCGGGTTCTGGATGCGTGCATAGATAAAGGAGTAAAACGATTAATCTATGTGAGTTCAGCGAGTGCGTTCCAATTCGGACCACGTGAAAATCCAGGTAACGAAACAAGTACTGAACCTGACAATATTTATAAAGATTCGGCCTATGTGCAATCCAAACATGCAGCAACAAAACTTGTTTTGGATTATGTGAAGAAAAAAGACCTTGATGTAGTGATTGTAGCCCCAACATTTATGCTCGGTGGCTATGATTTTATGCCCAGTTCAGGCGAAATGATCCGGCAGTTTATTAATAAAGGAATAAAAATCAGCTCGCCCGGAGGGAGAAGTTTTGCATATGCTGATGATGTAGCAGGCGGTTTAGTAGGTGCGCTTGAAAAAGGGAAAAAGGGAGAGATCTATATACTTGGCGGTGAAAATCTTACCTATATGGAATTTTTCACCAAGGTAGCAAAGATCGCAGATATGGACCCGCCGAAGTGGCTGCTCCCTAAAGCCGTAGTGCTTATGGGGGGTGCAGGGGGATCTGCGTATGAAATAATTACGAAGAAGCAGGCACTAATAAATTTTCAGATTGCAAAACTTTCATGCGTTGGCACTTACTATACTTCGAAAAAAGCAATCAATGCGTTGGGCATGGAGCAGACGCCGATCGAGGTTGGGATCACTGAGTCAATAAAGTGTTTGAAAGAATATGGTCACATAAAATAATGGGAGGGAGCATGGATTATTTTAAAGATAAAGTAGCAATCATAACAGGCGGAAGCCGGGGCGTCGGATTCGCAACTGCAAAAGAGCTTGCACGCCGCGGCGCTAAAGTTGTGATCACAGCACGGGGAGAAAAGCGGCTTGAAGATTCAAAAAACAAGCTCAAACAAATGGGCGCTGATGTAGTGGCAGTCAGCGGCGATGTTGCGCAGTGGACACACGCGGAAAAAGTCGTAAAGGCGGCTATTGATAATTTCGGCCGTCTCGATATTCTGATTAACAATGCCGGCGTCTCAATGCGCGGTGATTTTGAGGATCTTACCGCTGATGTATGTCAAAGGGTAGTCGATACAAACCTGACAGGATGCATCCTTATGTCCAAGGCAGCAATCGATCATTTGATAAAGTCAAAAGGACATTTGATTTTTATCAGTTCAATAGCAGGGTTATTTGGTACACCAGGGGCATCTCTCTACAGTGCAACAAAGGGAGCTCTCACTGGCTTTTCTGAATCCATTCGTCTTGAACTAAAACCAAGGGGTCTTCATTCCGGGGTTGTGTACCTTGGGTTTACCGAGAATGATCCTGAGAAAAGGATTCTGGCAGCCGACGGTTCCCTGATTCCTCCGGATCGGCCCGCAATGCACACCCAGGCAATGGCAGCAGATTTAATCGTAAAGATGATAGAAAAGAGAAAGAGGCGGCTGATAATGACTCCAATCGGCACACTCGGGTGGCTGATGTATCGGCTCTCCCCTGGATTTGTAGAAAGCGCAATACTTTGGGCAAAATCGAGTCAATTGGGTTTGTACAAGAAGATGTCTTAGGGGTCGTGTAAAAAGACTATAAACATTAAGGAGAGACGGCTATGAATTATCCATTGGAAGGTATACGGGTGCTTGCGCTTGAACAGTATATAGCAGGCCCTGACTGTACCATGTGGTTGGCGGACAATGGTGCTGAGGTAATAAAGATTGAACGCCCCAAGGTTGGTGAACCGAGAAGAAACTATCTTCCTATCGTAGAGGATGGAAAAGGCAATAAGGCATATGGCGGGTTCAAAATTTATAACAGGAACAAAAAAAGTATCACGTTGGATCTCCAGAGTGAAGAAGGCAAAAAAATCTACAAGGAATTGGTAAAGCACGCTGATGTTGTTGTTGAAAATTTAGGGCCAAACACCATAAAAAAGCTTGGCCTGGACTATGATGTCTTGGAAAAGATCAACCCCAGGCTCATATATGCAGCTATAAGCGGGTTTGGAAGGCTTGAAGAATTTAAAGGTATTTATTCAGACAGGCCTGCCTTTGATCCCGTGATCCAGGCCATGGCAGGCATTTTAGACCATATTGGCGAAGAAGATGGGCCGCCTTTGTGGGGACTGCCTGGATTGGCTGATTTGTTCACTGGTGTTGTTACAGGGTATTCCATTTTGCTAGCTTTGTTTATGCGGGAAAAGACAGGGCAAGGGCAATTTATCGACTCCAGCATGTACGACAGTCTGGTTTCCATGAATGCAATGGGGGTAATGATCTATTCATTTGCAGGCATGATAGTGAGAAGGGGTACGGCCGGGAAATTCCAGTCACCCATGGGAACATTTAAAGTTAAAGATGGAAATTATGTTGCACTTCTTGTGGCCAATGAATTTATATGGAAGCGATTTTGCAAAGCAATAGGACGCGAAGATCTTATCGATAATCCGTTAACAGCGAACGGCCTTGAGAGGGTTAAGAATAAGGATTTCCTCGGTCCAATAGTTAAAGAATGGATGGAGGCAAGGACAAAAGAAGAAGTGGTAGAGGCTCTTCTTAAAGAAGGGGTCCCTGTAGGGCCGGTTCAGAGTACAGAAGATCTTATTAACTGTCCTCATCTCAAGGCGAGAAAAATGCTTATGGAAATTGATGATCCTATCGCAGGAAAGCGTGTATTCGCCAGATCGCCATTTAGAATGACAAAGGTTGCGGATATGCCAGCAAAAACAGCGCCAGATCTGGGAGAGCATACAGATGTTATATTAGAAAAGTGGCTGGGATATGATGGAGAAAAAATTAACCGACTACGTCAAGACGGGATTATCTAATATTGTATAAAGGAGAGAATAATGCGGGAAATGGTTGTAGTTAGCGCTAGAAGGACACCTTTTGGAAAATTTGGAGGACTGCTAAGAGACTTTTCTACTGTTGAACTCGGAACTATAGCTGTAAAAAATGTCATTGAGAAGATTTCTTTAGACCCCAAAATTGTAGACGAACTATTTATGGGTGTGGCTGTTCTTGCAGGTACGGCATCAGTAGCTGCACGTCAGATTCTTTTTACAACTGGATTGCCTCCGGAAACCCCTTCGCTCACAATAGATCGCGCTTGTTGCTCTTCGATCACCACTGTGGGTTTGGCAATGAGAAACATCTTGTCTGGTGAGATCGATACCGCGATTGCAGGTGGCATGGAGGCCATGAGTCAAACTCCTCTTGTTGCACGCAATGTGCGTTGGGGAATTCGCTTGGGTGGCATTATGCTTGAAGAGCCGCTGTTTATGCGCAACCCGATTGTTGATATGCCGATAGCAGTTGGGGTCGGCGAGGTAGCCCTGGAACATGGATTTGGGAGAGAGGCTCAAGATGAGTGGGCTTTGCACAGTCATCAAAAATATTTTGAAGCATTTAAAGCCGGAAAATTTTCAGACGAAATTCAGCCCCTGGATATTTCTCAAAAAAAAGGCACTGCTATGGTTGTAGATAAGGATGAATCTCCACGTTCTGACACATCTATAGAAAGATTGAGCAAACTTCCAACAGTTTATGGCG
>JAGVNP010000296.1 GCA_020053185.1 Deltaproteobacteria bacterium
GAGAAGTAAGAAATCTTCTTTCCGGAAAGATGCTGGCCTGGTGGAATCGAGGAGTCAAAGAACAGCTGGTAGCTTTGTTAGTGCCAACCAGTTACCCGGTTTTGCAGGAAGGAGGGGAGATCAAACCTGATTTAGGAGATGAATTAACTTCTCAACAATGGAAGAAAGTCGCCCGAGAGTTTTTTAATGTCAGGTGAGAGAAAATAATCATAAGGAGGAAAAAAGGAGATATAATGATCAGGAAAACAGTTGTGTCCATAATCGTGGCGTTGTTGGTTTGTCTTCTAATTACTTCATCCTCTGATGGGAAGAAAGAGACACCTTCTTCTGAAAATGTACCTGGAACCTGTATCTTGGGGAGTCTCACAAAGATATACGAACCAGTAATATTCTCTCATAGCCTGCATTCTCTGGTGACTGAGGATTGCGCCACCTGCCACCATCATAGCGAAGCTGGTCAGACCCCATCCTGTAAGGAGTGCCACAGTGAACTCAAGGACGCATACCATAGCCTGTGTATTGGTTGTCATAAGGAGAGGGAAATGGGCCCCATGGGCTGCACCACGTGTCACGTAAAGAAAACAACCAATGAGCCACCGATTAAGATGAAGTCGAAAAATGAACCCGAAACCTGCACTTTGAGGAGACTTGAGAAAATATATGACCCGGTAATATTCTCTCATGAGAAGCACACCAATTTTGCTGATAATTGCGCCACTTGCCATCACCATAGCCCTATTGGCCAGACTCCAGCTTGCGGTGAGTGCCACGGCGCTCCGTTTGACCCTAAAAATTTAAGCATGCCAGGCCTCAAGGGTGCATATCATTTACAGTGCATGGGTTGTCATCAGGAGACAGGAAGTGGTCAGTTAGGATGCACTGATTGTCATGCCAAGAAGCTCAGTCAAAAGACAGCAAAGGAGGAGAAATAAGATCTTTTTATAGAATTGAATGACAAGGTAAAAGAGCATTGAGGAATACTGTGAAAGAACAGAACTAAACAAAGGATTGTATATGGAAATCAGTCGAAGAAAATTTTTGAAAAGCATCTCCGCCGCTTCAGGTGCAAGCCTGGTGAGCAAATCTCAATTCGCTCACGGGGCCGAACGTTTTACCGGTTGGCCAGAACGCTTTGGCATTCTTACGGATATCACCCGCTGTGTTGGGTGTCGTAGTTGCGAAGCCGCCTGCAACGAGATTAATAAACTACCCGCGCCGAAAATTCCTTTTGAAGATCAATCGGTGTTCGAAAAGATAAGGAGAACGGATGCGCAAATATACACGGTGGTCAATCGTTATCCTAACCCAAAGCCAGGTGGGCCCGCTGTCTATGTTAAAAAGCAATGTATGCATTGTGATGAGCCAGCCTGTGCTTCGGCCTGCCTGGTAAAGGCTTTCAAAAAAACACAGGAAGGACCTGTCATTTACAACAAGGATGTATGTATAGGTTGCCGATATTGTATGACTGCTTGTCCCTTCTATGTCCCAGCTTATGAGTATGATGAGCCATTTAAGCCAGAAGTCAAAAAGTGCACTATGTGTTTTGAAAGGATTTCTAAAGATGGTATTCCAGCATGTGTAGAGGCTTGCCCTATGGAGGCTATGACCTTTGGCAAACGGAGTGATTTGATTAGAGTTGCCAGGAAAAGGGTCATCGAGCAGCCGGACATATACATTGACCACATCTATGGTGAGCATGAAATTGGAGGAACTAGCTGGCTATATATCTCTGGAGTACCTTTCGAGAAGATAGGGTTTCGGATGGACCTGGGCACTACTCCATATGCAGAACTTACCAAGGGTTTTCTTGGGGCAGTTCCTTTGGTGCTTATCCTCTGGCCGGCTTTTCTGATTGGAGTTTATATGTTCACCAGACGTCGGCAAGAAATGGTTGAGACTGAAGCAGAAAACTTTGAGATAGAGGAGGATCAGCAATGACAGGATACATAGAGAAAAAACACACTTTTCGATCCTGGGTCATAGAGAAGTTATTTATGGGGAAGACAATAAAGGAATATTTGAAAGGGCTAATCACCCCCTTCAACTTCGTAGCCGCCCTCATCCTGCTTGTGGGGGTCCCGGTTAGTGTATACCGCTTCACCCAGGGGATTGGCCCTTCAACCAACCTTTCGGACAATAACCCCTGGGGCCTCTGGATCGGTTTCGATGTCCTGGCAGGTGTGGCGCTGGCCGCTGGCGGCTTTGTTATGGGCACAGCAGTTTACCTCTTTGGTCTTAAGGAATATCATCCTACTGTCCGTCCTGCAGTACTCACCGGCTTCCTCGGCTACTTCTTTGTCGTGGTTGGTCTATGTTTTGACCTCGGTCGTCCCTGGAGACTACCTTACCCCATGTTCGTGTCCGTTGGCGTTACCTCGGTCCTGCTCTTGGTGGGGTGGCATGTAGCGCTCTATCTTGCGACCCAATTCGTGGAGTTCTGTCCGGCCTTATTCGAATGGCTTGGTTTGAAGAATTTCCGCAAGTGGGTCATTAAGCTGACGGTTGGAGCTACCATTTTCGGCGCTATCCTTTCCACTTTGCATCAGTCTGCACTTGGCGCCCTCTTCCTTCTTACCCCAGGAAAACTCCATCCCCTCTGGTATTCCTCTTTTCTTCCTGTGTTTTTTTTGATATCGGCCATTGTCGCCGGTATTTCCATGGTGATCTTCGAGAGCATGCTCTCTCATCGGGTCTTCGGGAATCGGATCAACCATCAGGGCGTAGACTTTGACAAACTTACCCTCGGCCTTGGAAAAGCCGCGGCCATCGGCCTTTTCGCTTATTTTGCTTTGAAGTGGGTCGGCGTGGCTCACGATAATCGCTGGGACCTCTTGAACACACCTTTAGGTCACTGGTTTCTTGTCGAGGTCTTCATCTTCGTTTTCTTCCCCTGCCTTCTCTTCACCTGGGCGGTCCGAAAAAGTAATGCGGCTCTGGTTCGGTTCGCAAGCATTATCACCGTCATTGGCATCATAATCAATAGGATCAACGTGGCAATCGTGGGTTTGAACTGGAATCTCGAAGACCGCTACTTTCCTCATTGGATGGAATTTGCTGTGACCATCACCATCATTACTGTTGGGGTGCTCACCTTCCGCTGGATTGTCAACCGGATGCCTGTTCTGTATGAACACCCAGAGTATAAGGAGATAGATCAATAAGCCACCGAAAAGGAAAGGGCAATAGCAGACCAATTCTTTTAAAGCAGGCCGGAAAGATAAAAAAACTTTCCTTTTTTCTAAAAAAACCTTATATTTTGGATTAAGGGAAAATCCTCCGATATTATAGTATGGGAGGGAGGATAGTTATGTCTTTAAGATTAAAACCCTTTATTCTGCTTCTTTTAGAGATGTTTAGAAAAACTCGGAGGATTTTTACTAAAGAGGATCAGAAAGTACTATAAAAAATATATAACTCGAGGTTTAAGATAATGGATCTCAGAGAAAAAGATAAATCGGTAAGTATTCTGGTGGTGGATGATGAGTTCAGCGTGAGGGATTCTTTGACCAAGTGGTTCAGATCTGATGGATATCTGGCGGATTCAGCTGCGGATGCAAATGAGGCTTTGAAGAAACTTCAAGAGAAACACTGGGATATTGCTTTTCTGGACATTAAGATGCCGGGGATTGATGGTATGGAGCTACAGCAGAGGGTCAAAAATATCGATTCTAATATAGTAATTATTATATTAACCGGTTATGCCTCTATAGATACTGCGGTAAAATCTATTAAAGAGGGGGCTTATGATTATGTGACCAAACCAGTTGACCCAGATTATCTTTCTCACCTGATTGAAAAAATTATTCAGCAAAGGCTGGTTTTATCAGAGAATATTCAGCTCAAGGAAACGATTCAAGAACTTTACATAACAGATCAGATTATCGGTGAAAGTCCGGGGATGTTAAAAGTTTTTGAATTGATGAAAGCTGTTTCTTCTACCGACACCTC
>JAGVNP010000083.1 GCA_020053185.1 Deltaproteobacteria bacterium
CGCTCCTTCTTCCACGATCTCTTTTACTGTCTTGGTATCATCCAGCATCGGCTCCTGCTCAAGATATCCCACGGTAAAGCCGGGCGAGAGAATGGTCTGTCCGTTAAAATCCTGATCCACGCCTGCAAATATGCGAAGGAGTGAGCTTTTTCCTGATCCGTTCAGCCCCAGGACCCCGATCTTTGCTCCGTAGAAATATGACAGAGAGATGTCCTTAAGGACCTGCTTCTTATTGTAGAACTTGCTTACACGGATCATTGAATAAATGATCTTGTTGCCTTCATTAGCCATATATATTTTTCCCTTCAGTTATGATGTTGAGAGATTGTGTATTACCGTCGAAACATTTGTTTTGCAAGAAGTCTTAATGAAAAAATCTTTGACCTTGTTTTTGCTCTCTTCTGAATAAGGAACGCCAAATAATTCACAAGAAATTCAGTTTTAATTATTATTTGCCAAGGACCCTAGTACATCTCATACTTAACAAGTCTTCCGTCGAGCGGGCCATTCTTCAAGGCCTTTTTCCATCGCGTTCTAAGACCCACGGACTTGATCAGATCCCGGTTGCCAAAATACACGTAGGCATTCGATCCCTTGCAGCGCTGCTTTAAAAAATCGCCAAACTCCTTCATAAGTTGACCTGGGTCTTCTCTGTTGCCGATGCGTTTGCCATAAGGCGGATTGCATATGATCGTATAGCCTTCAAGACCAGCAATGTCCTGAAAACTCATCTTTGAACAGGTGATCCCTTTTCCGCCAGGCAGAGACTGAAAGTTACCCCTGGCTGCCTCAAGCGCACTCTGATTTATGTCACTGCCTGTAATCAGGCCTTTTGGCAGCTCTCGCATCTGCGAGTCAGCCTCTTTCTTCACCGATTTCCAGATGGCGCTGTCGAAATCAGGCAGAAAAGTGAACCCGAAATTTTTGCGCAGATAGCCTAAGGGAATCCGGCAGTAATGCATCATGGCCTCAGCAAGCAATGTACCGGATCCACACATGGGGTCATACAGATGGTTCTGTCCGTCCCAACACGTATGCCGGATGATCGCAGCCGCAATGGTCTCCTGTATCGGAGCCTCTACTGATTCTTTACGGTATCCCCGTCGATGAAGCGAGCCACCTGAGGTGTCAAGATAGATGGTCGCCTTATTCTTATCGATGTGAAGGTTGAAATGAATATTGGGGTTGATCCTCTCCACATCAGGCCGTGTGTCAAACCTGTCTCTGAAAGAATCAACAATGGCATCTTTAAGACATAGGGCAGCGTACTGCGAGTGTGTGATCTTGCTGTGAGACACATTCGCAGACAGGCAGAACGTCTGGTCGAGACCAAAGATTGCGGGCCAATCGATCTTTCGCGCGGTACTGTAGAGGTAGTTAGTGCTGTGACAGTCAAACATGATAAGCGGGGCCAGAATCCTTGTACACAGCCTTGAAGTGTAATTGATGCGGTAGAGCGTGCTTTTATCTGCAGAAAAATGCAGGCCTCGGAAGGTTGTCTTTACCTCCCTGGCACCCAGGGATGCAAGTTCCTCCCTGCCCAGATCTTCCATGCCGTCTGCAATCTGGGCAAAAAATCTGTTCGTCTTCTGGTAATTGTACATAACTCCCCCAATAATGGCCCTGTTATAGCATCACACTTAAGATGTAAAGACCAGGCATAAACAATGCATCGAGACAAAAACTCCAATCCGTCGTAGACTGCTGAAAACTGAAGAATAAAAGCGCAAAACAACTGACAACAAACAACAGGAAATCACAAACTTCAATCTTGACATCTTTTTTACCATCGTATATCAAACAAAATTAATGAACAAATCGGTAAATTATTCATTCAATCGTTTGGAACGCAAAGACCGGCTTAAAAAAATCTACGAGGCTAGCCTAAAGATCTTTGCAAAATACGGTTACAAAAAAACAGCGATCGAGGATATTGCTCATGCACTTGGCATGACAAAGGGCAATCTCTACCTCTATGCAAAAGGCAAAAGAGATCTTTATGAAAAGACTGTGGGGTATGGGCTGGAACAGTGGCAAAACAAAGTGAGCGACGAGATCACAGGCGAGCAAGATGTAGTGAAGCAGTTTACCTCCATGTGCACCAAGGCCTACGAATATCTGGCAGAAGATGTACACTTGCACCAGATACTCATAAATGATCCGACCATTTTCACGATCTTTCCTGCTGAAGACCGCTTTGCTGAGATCAATCGACGTTCAATAGCCCTTATCAAGGAAATTCTTTTAAAAGGTATAAAAGAAAAAACATTCCACCGTGTTGATGTTGACAGGATATCAGAGCTCATCTTTTCCATCTATGTGATGTTTATCATCAAGACCTATGTAAAGTCAGAAGGCGAATCGCCTCAAAAAATGTTCGAGGAGGGACTTCACCTCATCCTAAAAGGACTCATGAGTAAATAAAAAAAGACAGATGTGCATCATCTGTATCCTAAACTATAGGAGGACATTATGAAAAAGTTTGATTACCTAGGGCCAGAATGGCGCGATGAGGCCGAAAAAGGCTTAAGGGCAGAACTCACCCCGGAGAAGATGAAGTTTCTTACCACATCAGTTACGTACAGCTACAAGAACTGTCCTGGCGGAGGCGATAAATTCCTCTATTTCAGCTGTGAAAACGGAGCGCCAAAAGATTTTTTAGTGGGTGCCGGCGATGGACCTGTCGCTGAGTTTAAGATCATCGGCGATTATGATCTCTACTCAAAAATAACGCAGGGCATCATAAAATCCCATACAGCACTCATGACTGGAAAGCTCAAGGTAAAAGGGAATATGGTCAAAGCACTCAAACTCGCATCGCTCGCTGACCGGATAAACAAGATCCTCGCAGCAGTGCCTACCAATTATTAAAGGAGGAATACCATGACAGCAAAAAAAGATCCTTATTTCATTGATTTTCCTAAACGGGTAGCTCAGGTACAGGCGGCAATGGCAAAAGAGAATATCGATGTGTATCTGGGCTCTAGACTACGCACCATGTCTTGGATTACCGATGCATTCTGCCCGTGGAGAAGCTATGTTGTCATCCCTAAAGAAGGATTGCCAACCGTATTTACCTTTGTTATCGATGCAGCCCGAATCGGAGATGAGTCGTGGCTGGATGAAGATCATGTGCTCGGTTATGCACCTGTGGGGGGCATGGATCAGATAACTATCATTTCTGACTTCATAAAAGAAAATCTCGGGATAACAAAAGGAATAGTCGGTATTGAAGACGGAATATCCAACTACCTTCCGGAAGGCAATCTCACCCACTATGAATATAAGTCTTTTGAGGCAACACTTGATGGATGCACACTGGTCAATGCGCATCATCTCATTGACAGCCTTCAGCTTATTAAAGATGAAGGCACTATCAACCGTTTCAGAGAGGCATCCAGAATCGTTGATGTAGGGCATAAGGTATTTCGTGAAACCATCTCAAACGGCGGATGGAAGGGTATGACAGAAACAGAGGTTGCAGGAATATGTGCCCTGGCCATGCGCAGAGAAGGAAGCGAGTGGGAATGGTCATTCACAGGAGGCAATGAAATCGCAAGCGGTTATCATACCGCATATGCAGGCGGAGCATGTACGCCGCCCACACGAAAAAAACTGGAAGCAGGAGAGTCGCTCATGGTGGATCTTCATGCCATGTTCAAGCTGGCGCTTGGAGACCACACCCTCAATTATTTTTTAGGCAACGCAACAGACAGACAATTGTGGCACGCCAATAATTTTGTCGATATCGTAAAACTTACCCTCAAGGCATATAAGCCGGGCGCAACCCCATGCAGTCTTGCTCTTGAGCTTATGGATTTTGCAGAAGAGCGTGGCTTTGCAGAATATATGGTGCCCGGATTTGAACACGGCATCGGCATGATGGGTGATGAATGGAGAATCGGACCCCATACCGGCCCGTTTGCATACTGGACAGATCCGGATCATACGTACCAGGAAAATGAGGTGCTCATCTGCGCAATGTCATATGCCTGCCCGGATGAAAAAGTAGGCTTCCGCTATGAGAATCCAATTCTTATCACGAAAGATGGATGCGAAGCCCTTTCAAAATACCCTTTGGGCGTGGAGATAATTAAATAGCAGGAAAGACAAGATGCGTCTGAAAGATATATGGCAAACAGAACGTGATTTTCTCATTACACATGTTCTGTTTGCCATTATTTCAGTATTTGTCCTTATACTGCCCTGTTCTGTTCCTCCTGGCTGGCGGTTGTTTTTACTGGTAGTCATCTACAATATTGGCGTCCCGGCAGTAGCCATCATAAAAAATTATTCCGAATGGCTCACAATCTGGCAATTTGCATTTGCATTGAGCATATTTCAGGTCTTTCCTGATTGGTTCCTTGCGAGTCAGCTCAATGTGCTGGTCTTCCCGGAGGACGGCTTTTTCAAGATAGGCGCAGTATCCGCATACATGGCTGGACTGTGGGCAATCCCGATCTTTGTCATTGTCTATATCGGAAAATGGGTTGAAAAACACCTAAGCCTGTCCCTGGCATATACGACTGCTGGTCTTGCATCGCTTTTTATTTTCGGCGCATCAGAGCAGACCATGTGGCAGCTTAACTCATGGTATGCGCATAACATCAACCTAATGATAGGACATACCGCGCTTTACGTTATCCCCGCAGAGATATTGCTTGGAGTATCTGCTTTCTATGCATACCGCATCACCTGCTCTTGTTCACTCTGGCAAAAAGTCGCAGCTGCATTTTTCGTCATGACCTTTTATATAGGCAACCTTGCATTTTTTTATTTTATTTTTGAAAATATGATCTCCCAATAAAATTAGTCCTCACTAGATTTTCTCCTTTATAAGACAGCTAAATTTATATAAAAGATCATTTATCTCATTTTACGTCTCATAGAATGAGGAGGAAAAATGAACGTTACACAGGATAAAACCACAGCCCTTGTCACAGGTGCCGGATCAGGAATAGGACGCGGAATAGCCATACGGCTTGCGCAATCAGGATATCAAGTAGCTGTTGCAGATATACATTTTGAAAAAGTGCAGGAAACAGCAAATCTCATAAAAAAGAACGGCGGTGTTGCACACCCGATCAAAGCAGATGTGTCAAAACCCTCAGACATAGAAGCAATGGTAAATAATGCTGTATCCGAGTTCGGCGGTCTGGATATTCTAGTGAATAATGCCGGGGTGAGTTCCGCAGGTTTTATTGAGATGATAACTGATTCTGAGATGGATCGCGTGTTCAGCGTAAATATGTATGGAGTGATGCGCACAACAAGGGCTGCTACCCCTTTCTTAAAAAAAAGCAAGAGAGGAAGGATCATCAATCTCTCCTCTGTTGAGGGCATACGCGGCTCAGGTCTTTTACCCATCTACTGCGCAACAAAGGCTGGAGTAATCGGATTTACCCGATCAAATGCTATTGAGCTTGCGCGCTTTGGAATTACAGTAAATGCAATCTGTCCAGGCCCGATCCAGACTGACATGCTCGCCCCATTGATTGCTGATGAGAAAAAACTCAACCAATTTATGAAAGGCGTGCCTATGCACAGATTGGGACAACCGGAAGATGTGGCTGCTGCTGCAAACTTCTTCGCATCTGAAGAAGCATCATTCATCACAGGAAACGTGTTGGTGGTTGACGGCGGCATGACAGTAAAATCGCTCTAATGATAAGATATTGCTGATGCATACTGCACAAACACAATTTGGACCGATAAAAATAATCCCTGGAGAAAACAGGGGTAGGTTTCCATTTTGCACATCAATTTTTATTGATGATGATGTAAAGACCATCATAGACCCTGGCGCCGGATTAAAACCGTTACAGGAACTCAAAGACAAGATTGATATCGTGGTGAACACCCATTATCATTTTGACCACATTGCTTATAATCATTTATTTGAACGTGCAAAGGTCTTTGTCAATGACAAGGAAGCCCCATGTTTCCGCAACAGGAAGAATATAGGCTCTCTGCTTGGAATGGAAGAAGTGTATGGAAAAAAATGGGTGGATGGATGGCTGAAGCGTATTTCAGACCCGCACACAGAACAGAGCCCATACTCGCCGCAAAACAACCACTTCTGGTGGCTATCTACTTCAAAAGTCGATGAAACATATGCATGGGGAGACATTCTCGATTTTGGAAAAACGCGGATGCAGGTGATTGGCACTCCCGGTCATTCGCTGGGTTTTTCCTGCATGTATTTCCCGGATTACGGCATCGTGTACGTAGCAGATATTGACCTCACAGATTTTGGCCCCTGGTATGGCGGAACAGACGGAGACATCGACCTCTTTATCAAATCATGCAAAAATCTAGAGGCCCTCGATGCAAAGTTCTTCATCACCGGCCACGAAAAAGGAATCCTTGGAAAACAAGAATTCAAGGCTGGCCTGAAAACATTCCTCGAAAAGATCGACGAGCGGGATGAAAAGATTCTCTCAGCATTGAAAATCCCACATACGCTTGAAGAACTGACAGATAAAGGATTGGTCTATGGCAAAAAATTCCATGTGGATGAATGGTTATATATGTGGGAACATATCATGATCAAAAAGCATGTTCAAAGGCTTGTAAAAAATCAAAAGGTATTGCCGGGCAAGGATCATACATATATCCTGCCGTAAGGGATTTATGGAGCATAAAAAACATCTTACATACCGCGCCTATTTTGCTCTTGTAACCTATGGTTTTTGTCTCACCATAACAGGGCCTGCGCTTGGCTCCATTAAAGCCTATTTTGACATTACGAGTTCA
>JAGVNP010000195.1 GCA_020053185.1 Deltaproteobacteria bacterium
GGTTTGCTCGAATCGCGTGATACATTGAGCACCCTCGATTCGCTGAGAAAGCTCGGCGCAGAGATCAGAAAACAAGGCGATGTCTGGCTGGTTGACGGAGGTCAGCTTCAAGAGCCGTCTTCGATAATTGATGCAGGCAACTCTGGCACCACGGCAAGGCTCTTGAGCGGCGTGCTCTCAAACATAGATGGCGTGAGCATCATAACCGGTGATGACTCGCTTATAAAGCGTCCCATGAAAAGAGTGATCAAGCCTTTGGAGCAGATGGGCGCTTCTTTTATGGCGCGCAAAGGAACATATCTGCCAATGTCTGTAAAAGGTGGCAAACTCAAAGGCATATCCTACCAGATGGAGATTTCATCTGCGCAGGTAAAATCAGCAATCCTTCTTGCAGGGCTTAATGCACAGGGAAAAACAACAGTCATTGAGCCTGCAAAAAGCAGGGATCATACCGAGATGATGCTCAAATTTTTTGGAGCAGCCCTGGATATACAGGGAACAAGTGTGTCTATAACAGGAGGACAAAGCCTTGCCGGTCAAGAAGTCATTGTTCCTGGCGATCCGTCTTCTGCAACATTTTCAGCAGTATGGGCTGCAGCAGCAAAAGGCTCGGAAGTCCTGATAAAGGATGTGTGCGTAAACCCCACACGAATAGGCTTTATCGATGTGCTCAAGAGGATGGGTGCAGAGATTTCCATCGAAGATATGCGGGAAGTTTCAGGAGAAAAGGTCGGCAATATCCTTGTGAAAGGCCATGAACTAAACTCTACTGTCATAGAGGGCTCAGAGATTCCGAGTGTTATTGATGAGCTTCCTATCCTTGCAATCGCAGCCTCCTTTGCCAAAGGAAAAACAATAATAAAGGATGCAAGAGAGCTCAGGGTAAAGGAAACCGACAGGATATCGGCTATTGCAAAAGGGTTTGCTGCACTGGGTGCACATATCGAAGAAACAGATGACGGAATGATTATCAATGGCCCGCTGAAATTTTCCTCCGGAACCATCACAACTTTTGGCGATCACAGGATTGCCATGGCATTTTACATCCTTAGCAGGATCGCAGACATTGATGTTAAGCTCGATGATCCGGAATGCGTTGATGTATCATATCCTGGATTTTTTGAGGTTATGGGGAGATTTAAGTGAAACACACGATCATCACAATTGACGGCCCATCCGGCACCGGCAAATCCACCATTGCAAAGACTATCGCAGCAGAACTGGGTTTCTTCTACCTCGACACAGGCTCCCTGTACCGTGCAGCTAGCCTTGCAATAGAAAAGGCTAAAGGCAATGTAAACGATCCGGATCAGTGCGTAAAAATCCTCTCGAAAACATCTATCGAGCTTAAAAACGAAGCGGTTTTTGTTAATGGAAAAGATGTGTCAAAGGCCATACGCTCACATCATGTAAGCGACATCTCATCAAAGATCGCTGTTCACAAACAGGTAAGAGAGCAGCTTGTAAAGATACAAAGATCTGTATCTGACTCGCGCCCGGTTGTTGTAGAGGGGAGAGATACAGGCTCTGTGGTATTCCCTGCTGCTGACATAAAAATATACCTTGATGCATCTACCGAGGAGCGCGCTGTCCGAAGACACAAGGAACTCATATCAAAAGGCACAAAGATAGATCTTGCTCAGGTTAAAAAAGACATCAAAGAAAGAGATCAGCGTGATCTTACCAGAAGCCATTCACCGCTTGTAGTGCCACAAGGCGCATCTGTGGTAAACACGACACACCTCTCAATAGAAGAAGTGGTTTCTTTGATCTTAAGGATTATAAAAGAAATCTTACCTGCCAAACGCAGAAAAGGCTCTCGTTAACTTGCCAGTATACGTTCCTGCTGAAGGGCGATTTTCGAGGTCTGTTCAGTTTTTACATCCTGTGAGAGATGCTCAAGCAGCTCCCTCGAGAATTCCACAATATGCTTGTGGCTGAAACCGCTGTTTTTCAGTTCCTTATACAGAGTCTTTGCAAGTATTTTCGTCGCCTTACCTGGGTCCATGTTATTCATAACCATATTTAATGTTCCGTTTCTCATACCTACACTCTCCTGCCACTTATATAAGCAAGTGCCATGCCAAAACCCGAATAAATATTTATTTCAATAAAATCAGTAGGTTGTAGATGGGCAGGTCATGCGCCAGCGCGGAAAACCTGTGTTGATTTTGCAATATGTACGTATAAATACCACACACGTATGGCGTTTAGAGATGTTTTTAAACATCTGATCTTTTCCCCGGGAAAGTCCGCATAAATATATCCCTGAAGGGGTCATCATCCCCTGAAACTTTCTTATTGATGATAACATCACACATAAGACTTGCATCCAAATATCTGGCCCTCTTTTTCAATGACCATTTCATGTGGGAAGTTTTGAGCGACTTAAGCATCTTCTCAAGCAAAACAGCTACCTGAACCATATTGAGTTTGTGATGCTTGGGAATAGTTGTTGTCATGTTATTTTCGCACAGCCTTGCATGTAAAACCTCTGTTTTGTTTGCGCCTTTATCCATACCGGCCAGTACAGACTTCATCCACGGCCAGAATAAAACTGAGAGGATAATCTCCTGCGCCAAAACCTTTCCGGATAGAATTGCTTTATCCATAACATCCAGAAGATCTTTGAGCTCTTTGAATGCAACTGGATCTTTCTGCAAAAAAACGCCTGTGTCTCCAAAAAGAAAAGGCAATATCCCGTAAGAGTTCATTGATTCGACAAGCTTTCCCAATGTTCCGGATGCGAGATCTTTTTCAAGCTCATCATACAGCCTTGCGCCGGAGCATTCGCTGATCCTGTGTCTGTGAGCAATAATAGCATCAGCTGTGTTTGTCTCTATTGAAAACTCTGCCCGAACCGCATGCCTCAGCACGCGCCATA
>JAGVNP010000137.1 GCA_020053185.1 Deltaproteobacteria bacterium
GTTTCGCAAAATCCGACGCAAGGAAAAACCATAAGGCACACAAAAATGACAATAGAAAATCTGCCTCTTCCCATTTCTTCCCCCTTTAAATGTGTTTTTCTGTTACACGAAAATCACATGATGCAGAGAAACTATGAATTTTTGAGCAAATTAATCTATTAAAATGTAACTATTTTGCTTTGGCACCATTCAGAAATACCTGGATAACGCCATCTGTAATCAGTTTTTTCTTGGAAATGTCGAGTTTTTCTTTACCCAGAACAAGAATCGATATAAATGCCTCGACCGCACCAAGAAAGATATAGGTTAGATAGTGAGGCTTTACATCGCTTCGCAAAATCCCTTTGCCTTGCCCTTCTTTCACAATATCTTCACACAGAGAAAAGAATTTTTTGAATTTACTCAAACCCACTGTGGTATGGTAGACAGAACTCCGGGAGACCTCGGATATAAATATGGATATCAGATTTGGCCTTGTCGAATATGTATCCAAAAAAAACTGAATTATCGCAATGAGCTTTTTGGGGATGTCATCTTGGGATTCCTTTTGTTCCTCGAGCACATGGTAGAGATCATTCCACCATGTATCTACAATAGTATCAAAGAGAGCCCTTTTGCTTCCAAAATAATGATATACAAGGCCGTAGGAAACTCCTGCCTCGCGGGCAACATCAGCCATCCTGGTGCTGGCATATCCCTTTTTGCAAAAAACCGACAATCCAGCATCTATTATTAGTTTATCTTTATCATTCTGTGCCATAACATAACTACATATAAAGTACTGACTCTCATGTCAAATGCTTTTTCATGTGCTCTTTACTTTCCATACATCTTATTAAAGCAGGCGTGAGCATGTACCACTGTTTCGCGCATCATATCTTCTGCCTTAGCAGTCTCTCTGTTTGCAAGCAATCTCATAAGGCTGCGCGTATCAAGATTTCGCGCAGCTGCTTCACATGCCTCCCAGCTCAATATGCTGCGGATAACGCGGTCAATTCCCTGTTCCTCATTGTCATATGCCCTAACCTGCATATCATGACCTCGCCAGCGATTAAATCCGGCTTTCTGGATAAGTCCGGCTATTGCTATATTCATGCCGTTTATCCTGGCCCCATGATCAATGTCATATTTGCCAGGACCTCCTAAAATAATGCCATCATTGTAGCCCTGGCTATTGATATGCATATGCATCAAGGCATTGTTGTCGATCTCTTCTACTGTATCATAAACATGATCAAGTCCGATCATTTCTGAATGGCCAAACTCTTTATTTACACCTTTCTTTTTTGTGGAGATCCCGAACTCTTGTTCAAGCTTTTTCCAAAACACTAGAGCACTAGCTACAGTGGGGATAAGCATGGCAGGATGTCCCTCATTGGGCTTTGGCTCAAGAGCAATAAAAAGATTCCCGCCTTTTGCCTTCTCATATTCACAGAGTTTTGCAATGCTCTGTTTGAGATTCTGATACATCTGCATAATTCCAATGGATGCGAGGTCATAACCGAACGATCCGTTCCAGATCACAAAGCTAGGATGTTTTTTGGGATCTTTATGCCATATTTTTTTCAGCGGCCCATATGCGAGATCAATAGTTTTTTTGCCAAACGCTTCTGCAGATTTCCGCTCATTGGGATCAAGAGAAGCAATACCGCCATAGGCAAAATGAGCATGCGCGCCAGGAGTCACCATTGCAAGAGAGATTTTTGCATCAACAAGAGCATCCGCAATCGCTGAAGCATTTTTCTCATTGAACTCATAATCATAATGGATTTCGATTCCAAGCTCCACATGGCTAGGCATTTTTGGCACAATCTTTTCTTTTACAAGCCTGATCATTGAGATGGTATCGAATTTATCCGAAGCCCATTTGGGTCGCATATTTGCAGGAACAAAACCACCTTTGCCTGCATTAAATGTCCATCTGCACACACTATGTAATGTTTTTTCCATACCTACTCCTTGATATGTTGTTGTAGAATTGTGCGCCACCTTTCATAGGCTTCGCAATATTGTTTTTCCTTTTTAATGTCAGGCTCAATGGTCTTTATGGCTTTAAGTCCGATAAACGCATCTTCTTTTTTGTAAATGCCAGCGCCTAAACCTGCTCCCCTTGCAGCGCCCTGTGACCCGTCTGTATTGTAGAGTTCCACAGCAGCGCCTGTTACTGTTGCAAAGGCTTCTCTGAACAGAGGCGACAAAAACATGTTTGCATGGCCAGCTTTCACAGTCGTAATCTTTAGCCCCATAGATCGCATTATTTCCAGGCCATAGTTGAGCGCAAAAACAATTCCTTCCTGGCTAGCCTTAAGCACATGCGAAAGCGAGTGTATATTCATATTTAAATTGTGCACTGATGCGCCAATATCCCTGTTTCCCAATGTACGCTCTGCACCATTGCCATATGGAAGTATCACAAGACCATGTGCGCCAATCGGCGCCTGACCAGCCAATGCATTCATGTTCTCATACGAAACCTGCTGGCTGCCGATGCTCAATGTGTTCTTCAGCCACCGATTAAGGCTTCCTGTGCCATTTACACAGAGCAGCACTCCATAGCGTGGTTTTGACTTTTCGTGATTTACATGCACAAATACATTCACCCGTGACCTAGGGTCACTGTTTGGCTTTTCCTCTACCCCATAGATCACTCCGGATGTGCCTGCTGTTGTAGCAGCTTCACCCGGATTTAAAACATTCAACGATAATGCATTATTCGGCTGATCGCCTGCACGGTAGCTTATCTTGATGCCAGGAGATAGACCTAACTCTTTTGCTGCGTTCTTTGTAATCTCACCCTGAATAGAAAAAGTGGGAGTCACGTCTGGAATAAGCCGAGAAGAAATTCCGTAATGCGATAAAACAAGGTCAGCCAATCCCTGTTCTTCAAAATCCCACATGATGCCTTCTGAAAGTCCGGATGGTGTAGTGGAAATATCGCCTGTCATTCTGTAGGCAATATAATCGCCGGGAAGCATTGCCTTGAAAATATTTTCATAAACTTTAGGCTCATTGTCCTTGACCCACTTGAGCTTTGATGCAGTAAAATTACCCGGAGAATTGAGAAGCCGCCTGCTGCATATATCGCTCCCAATATTTTTTTCTGCCTCATCTCCGATTGATACCGCTCTGCTGTCACACCAGATAATGGACGGCCGCAATACATTTCCGGCCTTATCTACGATCACCAGGCCGTGCATCTGGTATGATATTCCGATCGCTTTAATATCCTTTACTGCACTCCCTGCCTGTTTCTTGATCTGTGAAGTTGCAGCTTTTATATTATCCCACCACATCTTGGGGTCCTGCTCTGCCCAGCCCGGCCGTGGTGCATGAATTTCCATTTCTGTCTCAGGGGAACTTGCAGATGCAATCACTGCTCCGGTTGCCGCATCAAGCAATGTTGCCTTTATTGATGAGCTTCCTACATCATAACCAAGAAGAAACATTATCTCTTACCTTCCATAGATTCAGATCTTTCCTTCCCAGCAAGCGCCTGCAGTAAATTGTTGAGGTTTTTCAAGAGTAATCAGACTTTTCTCTCCTGATAAATTCCACACGCATATCTGCTTTATCTCAATTGGATTACCAAAATGTTTTTTCACCTCAATTGTAATCTTGTTTGTTAATCTCTCATAAGACAATAGCGCCCAGAACCCCGGGAAACAGACTGGTACTTTTGTGATATCCTGATCAGGCAAGATTTTGGGCGAGAGATGCAAAATCCCTCTTGGCACATCAAGTGCTGCACCGGATATGGCATTGAACACTGCCCATATCACAGGATGCGTCATGTATACTGAATCCCTGTATCCTACAAGGCATGCACTCCAGGTTAATCCCATGCTATTTATCTTGTCATAGATCATTTTCATTACATCAAGCCCAAGATCCACCTGGCCCAGATAAATATGCTCCATTGCCTGGTAACTGAGTACCTGCCAGAGGTATATCAGATGATCAAGGTCTTTGTTCATATTGGTAACTTTTTCATACAGACTCTTTAACGCCATCTCAGTTCCGTCTGCCTTGGCCTCTGCCCAGGGCGATGGCAGTTTGCCTTTTTCCTGGGCCTTTTGCTTTGAGGTCTTGATCAGCACCTTGTGTTGCAAGGCCATATGTTGTGCTGCCTTTGCAGGCTCGACCACAGGCCCAAGCCCGGCATAACGGGAAATCCAGTCTCCTGCGAGGGAAGCAGTAAAGATCGTGTCCTTTTCAGGTGAACTTCTAAAGTACCCATGCGTCTCATCCCACAAACTATCATTTATGCGTTTTTTGCATTCATTATATCGTTTTTCGAACTCTTGTATGGACGCAGGCTCAATTTCCAGAGCCAGATCCATCATGGTCTTTAATGCTGCAACATAGACAGTTGCAGAATAGATAAAGGTTCCTGGAAAATCCCATACATCATATGTAGTTCCTCCTTCAGGAACTCCGTGCACGCTGATGCTATCAAGATAGACCGTCATCTTCTTCATGTCAGGCCAGAATTTTTTCAGCCAAACAGCATCACCGGTAATGCGATAGAGTTTACCTGCCTGTATGATCTCGCTCATGGTAAGGTCTGTCCATTCCTTTGCGGGAAGCACAAACATGATCTCATCCGGCCAGCCATATGGCACACCAGCATCGCCAAGACTGATATCGCAGTTGCCATTACCGTGCGGTATTGAACCGCGCTCATCCATGAGCTTCCTGAACATGTCAATCTCACGCTTATCAAGCTCGGTAAAGAAAACCGAGGTGTAGGGATGGGATGAAAGACGCTGATCATTTGTGCCTGTAAGTCCGCCATATGGCCATGGCCAATCCATGCCCTCGATCGTGTACATGGTTCCTTCTTTGGGGACCAGGGTATTGCACAATGTGGAATCAATGGAGTTCTTTATGGACCGTTTGAGCCAGGTTGGCAGGGTAGATTCATCGACAAGTTGAGGCAGTTCAAAGGATTCCCTGCGCAGATGATCTCTGTTTTTGAGAACATACTCAACAATCTCATCAGGGCCTGAAAAATAATTCTCATAGATATGACCGACCCTTACACCATCATGCTTGCTGGTTTTTTTTATGAGATTTTTTTCTGTTACATGATTTGGCATCCACCATACAACTGCAAACACGATATCTTTTGTTTCTTTCGGACCAAGCTCACCTGAGACTGCAATGGCTGCTGCAGGCCTGCATTTTTTTCCACCCACAACAGGAGAATGCGGCGAAAAAATTGTCCCGCTTTCAGAAAAATCTGAAAGTATTTTTGGGTTTTTCTCTAAACTATTCCATCCTTCACAAACAGAGATACTAAATCCTTGAGACACATCAGCAGCAATGCAATATTCACCGATCGTACTGTACCGATGCGATCTTTTGTCTGGTTTCTGTGATGTCTTAAAATCAATGCCGGAAAATTCTGCATGCTTTTTAATCTCCTGATAATTCCCAGTAACATCCCGGTATGTAAGCCTGCTGTTTATGCCATATGCAACCTTACCTATCTTTTTTACCCCAGTATACCCGGTACCGCCTAGACCCAGAATATTTTCAAAAGAAAAAAGTGCTGAAACAAAAACAGGTATATTGCTGGGATTTGATAGTGTGAGCGTAAACAATGCTGTAGGTAAAGTGGAATCTTTTATATTGTGCGGTATATGCGGGGTAAAACCGCTGAGCTTAACTTTCGCAGGCAAATCATCCTCAATCATAAGATCAAAACCTGGAAGCTCCCCGTGAAAACGGGTAGATCTGATAGGCTCGATATTTTGATATTCTGCTCCTGACACGCCTTTGCGCAGGATTCGCGTTACCTTTTCTGCTCCCTTCTGCATATGCACCGCAAAAAAGGTGCCCCTGACTCCACGGACAGGATTCATCCAGTTGTTATTGATGCGAAACTCAGTAAAATGGCCGTCAGTGCCAATATTTAATCCTCCGGAGCCAATCCCGCCAAGAGGAAAACCCCTGAACACCGAACAATTGATGAACTCTCCTGTTGCCTCATTATAATTGATCTGATGTTTTTTCTTAGCCATTATCTCCCCCATATGTCAGCATTCTTTGCATAATCCCCGTATTTTTTCAGCCCTCGATTAAAAGCCCTGATGTTTTGTTTTGGCGCATTTATGTGCCATGGTTGCGGATAGATATAAGCGCCATAGCCTCCATCTTGCGTGCCCATGTTTTTTATCATAGCCAAAACTTCCTGTTCACATTCGTCTGGCGTACCATTCACATAGGTTGATTGAATATTGATGCATCCCCAGAGCATGATCTTTCCGCGAAAAGGCTTGAGATCCTCAAATCCTATCATATGCGGGCTGTCAAGTTCCAGGGCATCAAGGCCCCAATCAATAAGTGCTGGTATCAATGGATCGATCTTTCCGCATGAGTGCAGATGAAACTCACACCCAAGCTCATGTGCTACTTCAATGAGGCGGCCGAAAACCGGCGCATAGAACTCATCAAACTGTCTGGGGCTGATTAGTGGCCGCTGTTGATCTCCCATATCATCATAAAGTACAAAACCATGAGGATCAGCACCGTCTTTTACCCACATCCGAGCTGCAGCTA